>CAZUTJ010000045.1:0-6957 GCA_964622875.1 uncultured bacterium | reverse complement strand
TCAAGAAAGCCCAATAAATTGGGCAACTACAAAGACAAGCTGTAGTTGCTTGATTTATCAAGCCGATCAATAGATACTTATTTTCCTAAGCCGTAAAAAATCCCCCATCCCCTTTCCTCAAAGGGGGAGAGAGGGGGATTACTGGAGATTGATTAAATGTTCCCTTTATTAAAAACAGGTCAGGTGATTGATAAAAATGGCGGTAAAATCTTTTTAGCGGAAAGACAAAAGGGTCGGGTGGTCAGGAAATTTGCTCAAGAGGGTCTAAGGGTAGATATCTTCGATAAATTGCCCGGCTTTGCCGACTCCCAAATCACGGAAAAAGCAGGGAGGCCCGAAAAGATAATAAGCTTCAACGGAGAGATTCTGGAAATACTCCGGCAGGAAAACCCCAAAGCAAAAGAGCTGCTTTTTGATTTGGCCTTCCATTATGAAGAAGAGATTCTGGAGGGGGTATCCGAAGAACAGGCCTTAGAGAAACTCCTCATTGATTTTACTTCTCGGGCGGAGGGAGAAAGGAAAACTGTCCTGGAGGCTCTTCATAATCCGGGCCTGGACCCGGACCATAATTTCCGGGACTTCTTAGAGAAGGGGCCACATTCCCCCGCTCCGGAAAAAGCCCGGTTGAAGGCTCTGTTAAGAGCTAGAATTTTGACGGATATCCCCTACGCTCGCCGGCAGGCGGCAGAGGTGGAAAAAAGGCTGGAGAGCGACCTGCCGGCTCTGCGTTTGGAAACCCTGAATATTCTTTCCCAAACCTACGAGCCTTCTGTGGACAGCGAGAATGCCCAAAGAGTTTTTCAGCACTGCCTAAAAAACGATAAAAAATTGTTGGTTTGTCGTTTCGGCCGGGCTTTTTACACCGATGCTTTGCTTATTGCCGAGGCCAAAGGAATAAAAAGTGAAGAGGTGCGCTCGGAGATTTCTTCTCTGAGGGAAGAATTTCGGAAATTTTCCCCTCTGGAAGGAGCGCTAAAAATCGGCCCGGAATTAGAGAGAATAATCAATCTCTCCTCAAAGGACTGGTCCTCCCAGGCCAGCCTGGAAGGGGCCTTAGAGAAGCTAAAGAATAATTTGAGGGATCTGGAGACTGATTGTATTAAAGAATTCGACCTCACCCACGCCGCGGAACATCTCCAAGCAGCTCGTTCCTTCATTGATAAATTCAGAATTTCCGTCCACAAATTGGAGCGGAGGATTAAGGAAGCCAACAAGTTTGACCCGGCTTTTGTGGCTTTTATTTCCCGCTTGCACGAACTGGATGCTATTAATGTAGTCCGGGTAAACGAACTATGGGATCCTTTTTTTGGCGAAAACCCGAAAATGGAGGCTTTAATCACCTCTACCGGACATAACTCCACTATATCCCCTAATCCCGGGGCCTGGCTGCGCTATGCCAGTGATTGGGTGGAGGCGCTTCCCGCTTATGCCCATTATGTGATTGTGCCCCAGGACCAGGGGGGCTACCAAGTTGTCGCCCTTACCGAAAGAGAGATTTTAGAAATAATCTACAAAAGCGCTGCCGATGACTGGGCCCGGAATATTCAGGATGTCATCCACAGAGAAAATGTCAGCGTGGCCAGGAAGTTAGTGGCCCGACGCTGCGGAGGCCCGGACGATAAAGAAGAAAATGTTATCTCCTACATTCAGAAGCATAAAAAAGAACCGGAGGTAGGCAAATTAGCCCTTTGGCTGGAAAAAATGGCCAACAAAGATTACCGAAAACTAGCCTCACTGCAAGAGCAGGGAAACTCACGCCAGGAAGCCCTTTCCCTCCTGGCCGGCTCCTGGAAAGAGAACCCTGGAGATTTAAAAGAGGAGGCTAAAATCCAACTTTATGCCTCTTTAGCGGGTGAAAAGAAAAGAGCTTTGCCCAATGTTAATGTGCTTACTACCCTGGGCCCCACGGAAACAGAAATCAATATTGCCAACTGGTTGGAAGAGGCGATGACTCTGTATTTAATAGAGCAGGAGCACGGACTGGAGGAAGAAGTGCGGAAAAAGAGGAACTCCTACCGTGAGGTCATCGGGGAAATAGCCTGGCAAGTAGTCAGGGAAGAGGAGATGGAAGGGGAACTTTTAAGAATCATGGGAGAAGATGGCCTCAAAGGAGAGCCCCGGGAGCGGATGAAGGTATCCCTTACCCTCTGCTCCCTTTATCCGGAAATTGCCTTTAAAACCAATAAGAAGATCGCCGAAGTTTTTCCGGTGTTGGGCCCCTCTGCGCATGGCTTAAGGGATTTTGTCGGCCCCTTAGCTAAATTTACCGCTCGGAGAGAGGTCATCAGGGAAAAGGGATTAGCTAAGCTCATTGATGACGGACGCTATCGCTATGCTTCTTCCGGCCCTTACAAGCGCTATCATTTAGCCTATACCCCCAGCCGGGTTGACCTGGGGCCGGAAATCATTGAATCCGTACGCCGGGTCCCCAAGTGGGTAGGAGGGGAAGGGCCGGAAGCCGCCCGGGAGGCAAAAGCGCTTTATTCCTTGTTTAATCTAGCCGGAGTTACCGCGGTGGCTAGAACTAAGGTGGCTGAATTCTTGAAAGTAGGGGAAAATTTCTTTACCCGCGGCGGGGTCTATTATCTTTCCTTGACGGCCGGGGCCAATATTGACACCCTGGGGCTGGGTGATTTTGAATTTTTACAGGCGGAATGGAATCAGCGGGGGGATAGAAAGGTTCTCCCCACCGGCGAGACCTACGGGGGATTTTGTGTGCCCAAAGAATTCTCCTTGCTTTTTGCCATCATTACCCGAGCCCTTAATCCGGAAACGATCAAAGAGATTTTTGACAGCTTCGGCATCCCGGCTGATAAATCAACCCGCGAAAAACTCTTAGAAGATATGCTGCCCCTTATAAAAATGCGCCGCCAAGCTTCCTCTCTTCTGGAATGGGAAGAAAAGGCCGGGGCCTACTTAGCGGAGCATTATGGTGAGTACCTGCCCCGCCTGCCTCAGTTAGCGATGACTTTAAATAAGGCCGGAGTCGTTTATGAGGATGCGGAAACCCGCCACAGTTATCTCATTACTAACTGGAAGAACAAAAAAGCCTTAGGGTTGGAGGAAATAAACCGCAGCGGCGTGTTTGATAAAGTACGTTTGATTAATCGTTTAGTAAAAGAATCTCAAGATAAAAATCCCCATCTATCTCCGGATAAGCTCATCGGGGTGCTGGCGGCTGGATATAAAGAGGATGTTACCGATGTGCGTTTCTCCTCCGGAGCCAGAAAGCTGGAGGTGTTTGCCGGGTTGTCCGGACATCTTTTAGAAGATATTGATCCGGAAGGCCGGGAAATCTACGGGCCTATTCTTTCTTCCTATCCTTCTCCTTTAGATATCCGCTTGGTGGGTATGTGCACGGCTAAAGATATGTTCGGACATGTGCCCATGGATTTTTCTTCTCTGGCCAACCAGGCTAAGGAGGATTTTTTACAGGCTGGATATACGGAGGAATGGATCGCCCATAATGCCCTTGAGCACGGGCTGGATTTAGAAAGCTGGTCCTGGAATGACCCCGAGGATGAGAAAAAACTTTCTCGGGCCACTTTGCCTTTTTTAGTTTACGGAAATAACTTAGCCCAGATGGCGGAAGCGGTAAAGAGAAGATTTTTTAAATACGGTCTCACCGAAGAGGTAATTACCGCTAACGCCGTTAGTTTCGGTGGAGATCTGAGCCGGTGGAAGGGACTGAAGGAAAAAGATAAGCAGGCACTGGTCAAGGAAATCGGGGCTTTAAAGCATATCTTCGTTACTGAAGCTCGCGGTATCTATTCCAAGGAGCGCTATGAGGCCGCTCTTACCGGAGCGGATTGGCTGGATCTGGGAATTCCCGACCGGGAGCTTCTGGATCTCCTGGACAACCTGCCGAAATTAGTCTATTTGATGAAAAACGGCCGGGATAAGCCCCTTTACTTTGCCGACGGCACTTCCGGGGCCCGCCGCTTTGCCTTTTCTTTTCGCTATTCTTCAGCTAAGGAAAAGGTTAAGGAGCTCTTTGCTCTGGAGGAACAATCCTACTACGGGTGCCTGGGAATAGGAAAAGAGGAGATTGAACTCTGGAAAGAGGAAATGCTCCGGGAACGGGAAGAGGCCCAACTTCTTTTAACTTTAATTTTAGAGAAAAGATTAAAAGAGGCGGATAAGCAGTGGGATAAAATTCTCCGCTGCTTAAGGGACCGGGAAATAGAGGAAGAGTATATCCAGATGGAAATCAAGGCCCGGCAATTGGGGGTATGGGAGCCTTATTACCGCTATGCTTCCGCTCGGATGAGCGCCATAACCAGAGGAATATCTTTAAAAGAGCTGGATTTTGCTTCTTTTCTGCTCCTCGGGGGAAGGTGGCTTTTTAACGGAAAAGTAAGCGGCCGGGAATTGGAACAAATAGAGAATGACTATATTTTTGCCTTAGAACCAAAGACTTTCCGGGAAGGAAGGGAAGAAATTATTGAGCATTGCTTCCAGCCAAAATATTTTCCCGAGACGGAAGAATACAAAGAAGTATCTACCGAGGTGAGTGGTTCCTTGAAAGCGGTAGAAGAGCTAACTTTGAAATTGGAAACTCGGGAAATCAGAAGAGAACAACTGGAGGCGGCCCAGCGACTAAGCCAAAGAAGAGCTGCCTTTCAAAAGGAAATAGTCCGTTCCACTCAGGGAATAGAGAAAAACTATGCCGCGGCCGTCCGTCAAATCTCTCCGGAAGATATGAGCGAAGAAAGGTTGGGGAGGTTTTTGGCTTTGACGAAGAAGGTCTGGCTGGAAATAATAGAGAGTTTCCTCAAGCCGGGCCGCTTCCAGAGTGAATGCCGGCAGGAGCTGGAGAGCACTTTCCGGGGAGGGAATCTGCTGGATGCAGAATATACTTCTTTAGCCATAAAAGGGGGCCGCCTCTTTGAATTAGTTAACCACTCTGAAAAACATTTAAGAGAGATAGCTTTGGCCCTGGAATTACTCGACATTGCTTACTTAATAGAAAAAACCTTTTATCAAGAAGGAGTTGAAGTTTGGAAAGCCCTGGCCCAGTTCTTCGACAACACCCTGAATAACCATGTTTTTGATTACATCCCCTACCATTATCACTCCCAGCGTACTTTTGCCTTTAAGGATTGGGCAAGAGAAAAATTGCTTCAATTCACCTTGGAGCGACATCTATTCTTGCATCAGTTTATCCTCAAGTTGGTAAAAAATAAGTCTCACCTGGCGGATAAACCTGATAATTATGTAGAGGCGCTTTTAGGGAAATTTGATGCGGAAAACAACTTGCTCACTCCGGCTTTGGGTATAAACATAGAAAGTGCCTGGGAACGTCAGTGGTTTTCTTACGCCCGACTGCGCGATTTAGCCACTTTAATCTTTGACGGCTACCCCCTTCCGGAAATAAGAGAGGATGAGCAAATTAAAGACGGGATTAATATAGGAGTTGTTTATCCTCTCGGTAACACTACTATCAGTGTGGCTTTAGAACAAGGCCCGAAATTTTCCTCAGAGGGAGTTAATCTTTTCTTGGTCCCCTTTCCCCGTATCGTGACCAAGGGAGGCCGGAAACTCTTGGTTGCCCAGGAAATATTCTTCAGAAATAAGCAGGGAGCCTGGATTTTAGCCCGGCTGAAGGAAGAGCTGGTCGTGCATGCGGTCTGGTTTCACTTTACTCATTTTCTCCGTCCGCAAATTGAGAAGGTAGGCGCTCCCCTCATCCAGCCTCTACTCTGGGAGGCGGCTACTTATCTTAAGTGCGACCTGCCGGAAATGCTTCAGGGAAGCGGTGTTCCCAGCCCAGCCCAGCGCAACTGGCACGGGAAGCAATCCGAGGAACTTTCCCCCCGCCAGGCCAAAGAGCAAATTGAAGAGTTGATTAGCGATCTGGCCTCCCGGCACCGGGTGCTCATTGTCAAGGCGGAGAAAGAATCCGGAGGGAGGAGAGCCCGGATTTTACCGGTTAGGGATAAAGAGGGAAATTATCTTTTAAATAACCTGAAGGCTTTAACCGACCTGGTCTATGATATTTCTAAAACCGATAATGCTGTTATCCAGGAGGTTATCCCCTCAAAGGTGAGACAACTTTATACGAAAGATTTTCTGGAGCTTCTCCAGGAAAGGTTCATTACCGAATTGGGAATTGGCATTCAGGAGGATACCCCCTTTTTCTCTTATTTCCGCCTGGTGGTAGTGAAAAGTCCGGATAATAAGTGCGCTATTACCCATTACATTACCGTGGTCAGCACCGCTGGAATTGCTAATGTAGGCCAGGGCGGAAGATTATTTGAATACGGCGATGAAATAATTAATCCTCAATACCGAGAAGACCTAAGAGAAGAAATTGAGCACGCTGCCCTTTCCAGCTTAAGCTCCCAGGAAAAGTTTATCCAGGCTCATCGTCAGAGAATTCTGGATAGCTACCTAAAAGGGCACCCCGAGTTTAGCTTTGACCGGGAAATCTTAGAGCCGCACTTGAATGCCCTCGGTCGGGCTGACCATGAGATTCTTTACGAAATGGGAGATTATATGTGCGTACTCCTCACCGATGAGCAAGGCTATTTGAAGAGAGTCTATGACCGGGAAAAAGAAAGGTTTATTTCCCTCCCTGAGGATGATCAGAAGGGGACGCCTCCGGACGGACTGAAGATCTATGACCAGGACGGCAAATTACAGTCTCTGCCGGTAAAATTATATGAAGGCAATAAAAAGAGGAAACTATTCTGGCAGGATGAAAAGGGAAAGAAAAGAGAAGTTAAGTCGCTGACCGTAGTCAAAATTGAGCCCAACCCCGGCGCCGGACTCTGGCGGCCGCACAACGACCGCTTGAAACTCGTGAATCGTGACGGTGAAGGGGTGTACCGCATTTTTAAAACCTTTTCCGAGTGGGGGAAACTTTATAAGGAAAAGATAGATGGTAGGTAACTACTCGGGTGCCAGGAAGCTCTTGGAGACCTAATTGACTGGAAGGTGTCAATCATCGTAGAT
>CAZUTJ010000044.1:0-7015 GCA_964622875.1 uncultured bacterium | reverse complement strand
CCGACTTGCTCGGGTTAGGGGTTTAGAAAATACTCCATTAGCTTCCCGCCTTCTTTTAGGGAGAGCGAGCCTTTCTTGGCCGAAGATTCGCTGAAGGAAGGCATGGCATCGCTTTCTACATCCGTTCCCCAGAAAGCAAAGGGAACCGGGTCGCGGGTATGTGTCCTTAGGCTCAGAGGAGTAGGATGATCGGGCATAACCAGTACCCGATACTGGGAAAAATTTTTGCTTCCTTTGAAGATAGTGCCTACTACTTTACGATCAAAATCTTCGATAGATTGCAACTTGGCCCGGAGGTCGCCCATATGACCGGCCTCATCAGGAGCCTCTATATGGACGAAAACAAAATCTTTCCTTGCTAAAGATTTCAGGGCAGCGCCGGCTATCCCCTGGTAATCGGTATCAAAGTAACCGGTAGCTCCGGGAACATTGATTACCTCTAAATCCACACAACGAGCAATACCTTTTACCACATCAACAGCCGAGATAACCGCGCCCTCCGGTCCAAATTTTTCCTTAAAAGCAGGCATAGAAGGAGTCGTCCCCTGCCCCCAGAGCCAGATCATATTTCCGGGGTTTTCTCCCAGATCCCGGCGAACACGATTGATATCGTGTTTATCAAGCAAGGGGAAGGAATCTTCCATAAGTCTCCGGAGTATCTCTGCCCCCTCTCCCCGAGGGAAATTCTTCCTCAGAGATTGACCAATAATATCATGGGGAGGGAGACATCTTAGAGAGTTCAAGGTTGAAAGCGGAAGGTTGCCTATCATTAGATGGCGATAACTGTTCCCGGGGTAAAAGCGGATATTTTCATTTCCCAATTCTTTGTTCAGAAATTCCATTAAGATCCCGGCCTCTTTATTGGATATATGACCGGCGCTATAGTCAACGAGGGTATCACCTTCAACGGTAATCAAGTTACATCTAAAGGCAACCTCGTTTTTTCTGAGCTTGATTCCCAGGCTGGCCGCCTCTAATGGTCCCCGCCCGGTATAATATTTAGCCGGCGGGTATCCCAACAGGGAAAGGATAGCCACATCGCTGGAAGGCACGAAGTCCTTAGGCACGGTGGCCACGGTGCCTCCCTTTCCTTGCCGGGCAATAAGGTCCATATGAGGGGTGCGGGCAGATTCCAGAGGAGT
The DNA here is from genome assembly GCA_964622875.1 of uncultured bacterium. Classification (GTDB taxonomy): domain Bacteria; phylum NPL-UPA2; class NPL-UPA2; order NPL-UPA2; family JAADIA01; genus CAZGXS01. The sequence goes on along the minus strand of CAZUTJ010000044.1, from coordinate 5,873 downwards.
CTTATTACCCAGTTCGGGCAAGGGATAATCGGCCATGCCATCGCCGACAAGTAAGATATATTTCATTCTTCTCTCCTTCAAATAAACCCTAAGATACTCTCCATCCGGGCCGGGACCACAATTGGTTCTTCCACCACAGCCAGGGCCCGGTCCGGGTCTTTCAGGCCATGACCGGTGAGGATACAAACGGCAATTTTCGGCTCTCGGTTTTCGGTTTTCGAGGTTTTGCTCCACTTAATCAGGCCGGCTACCGCAGCTGCTGAGGCCGGCTCCACAAAAACTCCTTCCAGGCTGGCCAGCATCTTATAAGCGGCGATTATCTCCTCGTCGCTCACTAAATCAATTATCCCTCCGGACTCATCCCGAGCCGCTTCTGCTCTTTCCCAGCTGGCCGGATTGCCTATACGAATAGCCGTAGCCACGGTCTGGGGGTCCTTAAGGGGGTATCCTCTCACGATAGGAGCAGCTCCTTCCGCCTGGAATCCCATCATTCGGGGTAACTTCCCGGCCTTCCCTTGCTCATAATATTCCCGGTATCCTTTCCAGTGGGCGGTAATATTCCCGGCGTTACCTACCGGCATAAACTGATAATCGGGAGCATCCTCTAAAACATCAACAATCTCGAAAGCAGCGGTTTTTTGTCCTTCCAGGCGATGAGGATTAAGGGAATTAACCAGGATAATAGGATGCTTAGAGGTAATTTCTCGAACTAGATTTAAGGCCTCATCAAAGTTTCCCTCTAGAGCCAATACCTTAGCTCCATGCACTAAAGCCTGAGCTAATTTTCCCAGGGCAATAGCTCCCTGAGGAATGAGCACGATACAACGCAACCCCGCCCGGGCCGCATAAGCAGCCGCCGAAGCCGAGGTATTTCCGGTAGAAGCACACATTATCGCTTTGGAATTAGCCTCGAGGGCCAAAGAAACGGCCATCGTCATTCCCCGGTCCTTGAAAGAGCCGGTGGGATTTAAGCCCTCAAATTTGAGATAAATTTTCAGGTTTGTTCCCAAATCCCGGGCCAGATTACGGGCTTCAATTAAAGGCGTATTCCCCTCATTCAGAGTAACCAGAGGTGTTTTATCCGTAACCGGGAGATACTCCCGATACTCTTCAATAACTCCTCTCCAGGCCATTTTTTACCTTTCCGACCGACAGGTTCAGGGTTCAGAGATTCAGGGTTCAGGGTTAAACCGATCAAGATTGAACGCTTAAACAGCCGTGAACCTTTGAACCTTTGAACCTTTGAACCTCTGAACCTTGAACCTAAGCACTTGCCAAAGCTCTCTTAATTCCCCTTACGGCCTGGCGGAGGCGATGCTCATTCTCTACCAGGGCAAAGCGAACATATCCTTCCCCACACTTTCCGAAGCCAATTCCCGGAGCCAGGGCTACCTCACCTTTTTTTAACAAAAGTGAGGAAAATTTCAGGGAGCCCATCTTTTTGAATCTATCGGGAAGGGAAGCCCAAAGATACATAGTTGCCTGAGGGGTCGGAACCGACCAGCCGATTCTATTCAACCCCTTCGTGAGGACATCTCGGCGACGACGATAGGTATCTACCACCTCTTCCACGCATTTTTGGGACCCCCGCAAAGCGATGATAGAAGCCACCTGGAGGGGAGTAAATATTCCGTAGTCATAATAACCCTTTATTTTAGATAAAGCCCTGAGAATTTTCTTATTACCCAAAGCAAATCCCACCCTCCATCCGGCCATGTTATAACTCTTAGACATACTAGCAAACTCTATCCCTACTTGCTTGGCCCCTTTAGCCTGTAAAAAGCTGGGAGCTCGATAACCATCAAAACAGATTTCGGAATAAGCCAAATCATGAACGACGATAAGCTCTTCCTTCTTAGCCAGGCGAACTATTTCCTCAAAAAAGTCTAAACCCACTACCTGGGTAGTAGGATTGTGAGGATAACTGAGGATAAGCACTTTGGGTTTGGGGCGAGTCCTCGAGACTACCTTAGCTAAATCAGCAAGGAAATCATTCTCCTCCCTCAAGGGAATACTGACTAAGTTTCCCCCGGCAATAGCCACACTGTAAAGATAGGCCGGATAGGTAGGATCCTGGGCGAGGACAACATCGCCGCGATTGAGGATAGCTAAAGCTAAGTGACTAATTCCTTCTTTAGAGCCGATAGTAACCACGGCTTCTTCTTCAGGATCGAGATTCACCCCAAATCTACTTTCATACCATTCCGTAATCGCCCGACGCAAATGGGTAATCCCTCGGGAAGCTGAGTAGCGATGAGCCTTAGGATCATGGGCTGCCTGGCAGAGCTTCTCTATAATATAATCAGCCGGAGGATGATCCGGATTCCCCATCCCTAAATCAATCACATCCACCCCCCGGCGCCGGGCCGCTAACTTCTCCTCATTAATTTGCCCGAACATATAGGGCGGCAACCGGGATATTCTATCTGATTCTACCTTTATCATCTCAACCTCTACCGAACAAGTCGGTAAATCCAAATGTCAAATGTCAAAATCCAAATAAAATCCAAATACCAAAATCCAAAATTTGTCATTTGTCATTTGTCATTATACTGGCTAACTTCTGTCCCACTTTGATGGTCTCGCCTTCCTCAACTGAGATCTCTTTCAGAATCCCGGAAGTCGGAGACGGCACATTGAAAGTGGCTTTATCGGTGGTCATCTCCACCAGATCCTCGCCCTCCTTCACCTCATCCCCTTCCTGATAAAGCCAGTAAGAGACACTAGCCTCATTGACCCCCTCTCCCAATTCCGGTAGTTTTACTTCGGACATTTTTCTCTCTCCTTTCCAGTAAAAAATCCTAACCACAGAGAGCACAGAGAAACACCTAACCTATAACTGCAAATGTTCAGTTAAAACCATTCTTAAATATCTCACGCAAAGGCGCCAAGTTATTCTTTTAATATACCGTCGCCCATAAACTCCGATCCAAAATTTATCAAAAGCCCTCATCTTTGTCTTTATATTTGCGCCTTGGCGTGAGGCAATGAGGCTGATTTTTCTGCGTTAGTCTGCGCCCTATCAATTTAAGTATTCACAATATTACCAATAATTTTCTCCAAAGGCAAGAAAATTCGTCGCTTGTCGTTTTTTAAAAGCAACTACCCAGGTATAGCCACAAAGACACTAAGCACACCAAGATTACAGAAGGTTTAAATTTCATTGTTGGCCTTTGTGCCTTGGTGCCTTGGTGGCTGAATAGTTACCTTTAAAATGAAGAGGGGGCAAGGAAGGGGTTCTTATACCGGCAAATTGATGCTCGGCATTATAGGAGCTGCGCACGAAGGGCGAGGAAGCTACCGCTAAGAAGCCCATCTCTTCACCTGCCTGCTGATACTCTTCAAATAGAGCTGGGGCAATAAATTCCTCTACCGGCAAATGGTCGCGGGAGGGGGATAAATATTGTCCAATAGTCAGGAGCTGACAACCCACCTGGCGCAGGTCTTTCATTACCTGGATTACCTCGTCCCTCCTCTCGCCGACCCCTACCATCAATCCTGATTTAGTATAGAGGGAATTATTCAGCTCCTTGACCATTTTCAGGACCTTTAGAGATCTCCGATAGTTAGCCTCCGGCCTGATACGGGGGTAGAGACGAGGGACTGTCTCTAAGTTATGATTAAAAATATCGGGTCCACCTTCAAGAACAATTATCTCAAGGCTGGATAAGCGCTCCTGGAAATCAGGGGTAAGCACTTCCACCGTCCCCTGAGGAAGAAGGTGACGGATCTCAAGTATAGTATCCCGAAAGTGCCGGGCCCCTCCATCGGGTAGGTCATCGCGGGTGACTGAAGTAATCACCACATGCTTTAGCCCTAATTGGAGGGAGGCCCGAGCTACCCTTTTCGGCTCCTCCGAATCAAGAGGCAAAGGCTGCCCTTCCTCTACAGCGCAGAAGCGACAGTTCCGGGTGCAAATATTTCCCAGAAGCATAAAAGTAGCTTTCCGGGAAGAAAAACATTCCCCCTGATTAGGGCAACGAGCACTTTGACAAACAGTTCGTAAATTAAGGCTCTCTAACAGAGACCGGGTAGAACCACTCCCCCCAGGCCAGCGTTTTTTCAGCCAGGGAGGGAACTTTTTTTTCGCTGAGAAGTAAGCATGCGGTAAATCCGTCATTATGCTCCTCTCCCCTTACTGGAAACTTATAAGAGCCAAAATAAAAAGGTTGTAACCACGAAGAACACGAAGAGGAAATAAATAAAATTTTAAAAAGGCTTCGTGCCCTTCGTGAGCTTCGTGGTTACAAAAGTATGTTTATAGAAGAGCGCACATTTAGTAAACCCGTCACCGTAGCTCTCTCCTCCTGTGGAAAGGGGCAGGGGTAAGAGCTTTAATTTTGTCGAATGTTTACCTTTCCAAAGCATACTTTCCTACCTTTTTGGGAATAGGGATAGGGTAATCACCGTTAAAGCAAGCGGTGCAGAATTCTTTCCGGGGAAGGGGCATAGCTTTAAATAGTCCCTCCAGACTGAGATAACCCAGGCTATCCAGACCCACGAATTCGGCGATTTCCTTTACGCTGCGAGTGGCGGCAATTAATTCTTCTTTGGTAGGAAAATCAATTCCGTAGAAACAGGGATGTCTCAAAGGAGGACAGCTCACTCTCATGTGGATTTCTTTGGCTCCGGCCTCCCGCAGCGCCTTTATCCGGGTGCGGGAAGTAGTTCCCCGGACGATGGAATCTTCAATAATAACTACTCGTTTTCCTTTTAAGACTTCCCGCACCGGATTGAGCTTGATCCTGACCCCTAAGTCCCTGATATAGGGTGAGGGCTGGATAAAGGTTCTCCCTACATAGTGGTTGCGAACCACTCCCATCTCAAAAGGCATTCCGGATTCCTCGGCAAAGCCCAGAGCGGTGGAATTCCCCGAATCAGGAATAGGGATAACCAGATCTGCCTTCAAAGGATGCTCCTTGGCTAATTCTCTTCCCTGGGCCTTTCTAATAAGATGTACATTACCTCCAAAAATATAGCTATCCGGACGAGCAAAGTAGATGAGCTCAAAGATGCAGAAGGAATGTTTTGCCTGGGGGAAAGGCTGAAAGGAATGCAGTCCTTTCTCATCAATAAAAACAATTTCCCCGGGCTCTATCTCCCTCAGGAACTTAGCCCGGGTAAGGTCCAGAGCACAGCTTTCCGAAGCAATTACATAAGCCCCCTCAAGCCGGCCTAAACACAAAGGCCGAAACCCCTGGGGGTCTCTAACAGCAATTAGTTCTTTCTCGGTAAGGAGGGCGAGAGAATAGGCTCCTTTAACCCGGGATAAAGATTCAGCCATTTTTTCCTTTAATCCCTCTTTCCTTGACCGGGCCAGGAGATGAATAATTATCTCACTATCCATAGTAGATTGAAATATAGAACCGGATAATTCCAATTCAGAGCGTAGTTCCTCAGCATTAACTAAATTACCATTATGAGCAATGGCTAAAGAACCCCGGGAATATTCTGCCAGAAATGGTTGGGCATTCTTCGCCGACGAAGAACCCATAGTAGAGTAACGGACATGCCCGATAGCTAAATGGCCGGGAAGTTTTCCCAAAGCTTCCTCATTAAAAACATCGGTGACTAACCCCATTCCCTTCTGAATCCTCACCCGCCTCCCATCCGAGATAACAATTCCAGCACTCTCCTGTCCCCGGTGCTGAAGAGCATAGAGTCCTAAGTAAGTAAGGTTAGCGGCATCCTTATGCCCAAAAATGCCAAAGATACCACATTCTTCTTTTAGCTTGTCGCTTATGAGCATACCTTCATCTCCTTCAACTGCTTGAAAAAGCCCAATAAATTGGGCGTAAATGTTCAGTCAAGACCGTTTTAAATATCTCACGCCAAGGCGCCAAGGCGCAAAAATATAAAGACAAAAGATGAGG
>CAZUTJ010000043.1:0-7042 GCA_964622875.1 uncultured bacterium | reverse complement strand
ATCAATATTTATTGAGGATTTCATGATAAGCTCGTAGCGAACCATCTACCTCTATGCAGGCCATATATCCCGCTCCCGAGACGGGACCAAACTCCGGTCTGTGGGCATCGGCTACTAAACTATGATGCAGGAGATGCACCAGCCAACCAACTCTTCTTTTCTTTAGCTCCCCCAGTTCAAAAGCAAGTGTCTCTGAACGCTGTTTATCGTCAAGAGAGCCCCAGCCTGTTTCAGTTGCCAACAAGGGTTTATTCACTTTATTGGCAAAATTTACGGCCTCATCTAAAAATTCCTTAAAGGCTTCTTTTTTGACCCCGGCATTCCACATATAATAGGGATGAATAGTAATGACATCAGAAATCGGCTCCAGGATTTTGACAGACTCCATGCTGGGAACTGAGCCCACGCCGATTTTACACTTTGAATCAAAGTTTTTGCTTGTTTGATAAATTCTTTGCAGCCAGTTAAATATTATATCTCTGGCTTCTAAAGAGTTTACCGTGCTGTTAAAGGGTTCATTGCAAAGGTCCCAGAGCAAAATTCTCCGGTCATCTATATGGGACAAAACTATTTCTTCCAGATAGGGCAAGAAAAGATTATTAAACCGTTCTCCCTTACCCCAGTAAGAAATTTGCTCTATAGATATGCCTCCAAAATCAGGGAAGCTATGCCATCCATTGAAAAGCACCGGAATAAAAGACAATCCTAAGTTTTCGCCAATTTTTAGCACCTCCTCAAAATTGTTCCGGAATCTTTCCGGAGTCTTTAAAAAGGCATCATGGGAAAGCCACAATCTAATAGTATTAGTTTTAGGGAAATATTTCTTCCCTGAACCTAACTCCTTTTCAATCTTAGAGGCAGCAAACTTTTCTCCCCAGATTTCCAGACCATGGCTCCCATAACCGGGCTGATAGTTAAATCCCCGAATGTGAGAGAATGTTTTTATTTTCATAATTCTAGAAGGATAATATCCTGAAGTAGTAATTCGGGAATGATTACCCGGTTTCCCTTAACGATTTCAAATGATTTTTTGCTCAGGGGAGACTTAGCCGAGCGAATTGAACCCGGAGTTACTTTTATGATAATATTTTTTACCGGGGTAACTTCTCCTGTCCCTCCTAAATACACACTATTGGGAGGATTGGGGTAGCGATAAGAAGGACCGGGGTTATTGTGTAGATGAACGGCCCACATTTTACCCTTTTGCTCGCGCACATTCATGGTAACTACTATTGGAGCCTCCAAAGTAACTTTAGGTTCAACGATAGAGGTGAGAAGGACCTGGAAAAACTGCTTCATTGCCGGAGTTGGCTCTCTGAGATAATTAGTAAAAAGGTCAGCACTTAAGTAAATAATATTTCCTCGGCCTGCTTTTCGTTTCCAGAGGCCAGAATAGTTTTTTGTCTCTTTTCCCAGGGTTGGTTTTATGCGGTCATAGATTTTGCCTAATTCTACCACCTCAGAAGAGGGTTTAACCAGGGTATGCGAAGCTTGCAAAGAGATATAGGGATATTCTTTGCCGGCTGAGAGAAGTTTTTTATCCCTAATTTCTAAGACCGGGACTCCCTTTGTCTTATCCCGGGAAACAATACCTAAAAGGTCATCAAGAATAGGTTTTCTATAAGGGTATCCCCATTCATCTAATTCCCCCACCTGGTCGCAGGCGAAAAGAGTGCCGCCGGCCTCTACATATTCCTTTAGTTTCTCGGCCTGTTTTTTAGAGATGCAGACCATATTGCCCAGAATAATTAGCGGATATTCAGAAAGATTCTCTGTCTCCAGGTCATCTTCAAAGATAACCGATGACTGCAGGTGGCTGTGCAGAAGAATTTCGTTAGCCCCATGAATTTCATCCCAGACCTTATTCGGCTCTCCTTTGGCCCAGAAATCCATTGTTTGCTGCGAGGCGACAATAGCGGCATATTTGATAGTTTCACCACCAAGATAGGGAAAGCGAGAAGCCGCGGCTTTTTCCATCTCTTTCAAGACCGGCGCTGCTTGCTGGGCTGTTTCTCCCGTGCCACAGGAAGCAATACCACCCGCCGAGATACATCCTAATACCGCCTGCACGGCGGTTAATTTATCCGGATAAGGCGCCCATATATTCCCATAGTTACAAAGTGGCCACCAACTTTCTACTCCTTTTTTAAACCCATAGGCCTGGTTAATCTTCATCTGAATATCCGCCTGAAAAGGGAAAGCGCCCAGCTCACTGCTCATAATGGCATTCAGTTTAAGCTTACGCATGGGAATGGCTGTATTCCAGGCCATTACCCCGCCACCTCTTCTTCGGTAATTATTGAAACAGACCACAGCCTCGGGTTTTACCGATTCCACCCCTTCTACAATGCCTTTCCACACCTCCATGAGCACTTCATAGCGCCAGTTCACCCAGATACGGAAATTGCGGCTGGCGTAATCTACCTTTTCAGGCAAGTCTAATCCGGTGTCTCTTTGGAAGCGCTTACGACAGAAATCGCATTTGCAACCAGGCTGGAACATCGGGGAAGTATTATGGTTGCTGAAGGTGGCGCCATCAAACCAGATGCCATCAAAATCAACATCTTTTACTAACTCTATAGCAAAATCAAGGAGAAGTTTTCCATAAGGAGAATTAAAACAGACATAGTTTACAGCCGCCTCTGGATTGGGTTTACCGTCAAAGTCAATAAACTGCATGCGCCAATCAGGATGAACCTCAGCTAGACCGGCTGCCATATTGAGTGGATACCAGCTAATTACCGGCCGGCCGCTCTTATGCAATTCTTCAATCAGATAATGAAAGGCCTCAAAGTTAGCCTCTGGGTGGCAGTTAGGATAAACCTGGGAAGGAAAGAGGGCTCTGCCCTCTGGGTCAACCCCGGAGTGCCAGCAAGCCTCTGTGCCAGATTTCAGAATCCCTTTTACTAGAGAATCAACATACTCTTTTGTCGGCGGGGCATCTCCCCGGTTTTCCAATCTGGTAGCACATTTCTCATATTTCCGCATAGAACAACCTCCCTGTCAAAGACCTCTTTTTTGTTCAGTTCCACGGACAGTCCCCTCATACCCTTCTTTCATATTCTATCATATTCTATTTGACACTACCACTCGTTAAAACATTTGTGCCCCGCCCGCAGTGTTCCGTCTTGCTTGATAAAAGCCATGTATTCAAGCCCGGGGCAGAATTCACGATTAGCGTGAGGAACACGGCTATGATGCAAAATCCAGGGCAGGAAACCAATCCCCCGGTCCTTCAGCAATTTCAGCGTCTTCTCAATAATCTTCACCCGTTTGGTATCATCAAGTGAGCCACAGCAGGTCTCGTTGGCAATCAGTGGTTTACCTTTTTCATTGGCCAGGGCTACAAGTTCATTAAGTCCATCCGCCATTTTGCCGTCGTCCCATCCGTCATAAGGGTGACAGCATATGACATCCATAAGCGGCTCAAGTATTTTGGGCGGGTCACCATAACTAAGTGCTCCGATAGTTACGGGAGCAGATGGTTCGAGCGACTTAACCACATCATAAATATGGGAAAGCCATTGGTATTCAGCCTGTTTTTCGGGTTGAGTCATCTCCTCTACACTGCGGAGTTGAGGCTCGTTGCACAAATCCCACATCAGGATACGCGAGTCGTTTTTATGGGGTAAAACAATATCTTTTACATATCCATCAAATCCTTTTTCTATTCCGACCAACACTTCCAGACCGAGGTTCGCCCGGGGCCAGAAATGGTCCACATAAACACCCCCTACATCATGGTTAAAACCGGTTGTGTGCCAGCGGTTGAAAAGCGTGGGCATAGCCTTACAGCCTATTTCAGCTAAAATTTGCAGCACTGTCTCCAGTTTCTGAGCAAAACTCTGAGGGTTACAAAAATAACTCTGTGTATCCAGCCAAAACCGGATAGTATTCATTTCAGGAAAATATTGCTTCCCCCGACCGAGCTCCCTTCGCCAGACCTCGGGATCGAATTGTTCCCAGACCTCAAAACCCATACTCGCATAACTGGGTTGATAATTAAATCCTCTGATATAGGCATAATCCTCTTTAACTACTTTAGTTATCATCTTTCCTTTCCTCCTCGTATGGTTTTATTCTAATCCGCGGCAACAAGGTTAGCGGCCATCCTTTCCCAGGCCTTTTTAAGGACCCTTAATTGGTCGGCAATTGTTTCCTCAACGGTAACATGAGGCAAAGGGCGCACTTCCAGGGTAACTGAATTGGTCTCATCTCGGTTCAGGTATCCACACTTCCTTAACTCACTCAAAAAATCAGCTAATTCATCTAGACCATTTTCGCTGTCTTTAAGCCCCAGGGGAACATGTTTATCTCCGTATAAGGGATGAGTTTCATCTTTGACAACGCAGGAACCCAGATGAATATGCCAGAGCCACTCCCCGGCAGTTCTTATGGCCTGCGCAAAAGATTCTCCCAGAAGCGGCAGGTGGGACATATCAACCATAAGACCGATATTCTGAGTTCCCTTCTGCCTGACCATTTTAACCACCTCCACGGCTTCCGGGGTTGGTCCCAATAGAAACCTCTTATCAATATCCCGGTCACCCGGCTCAATTATCACCTTCATATTGGAGTTATCTGAAATATAGCCGGCAAAATCATACAGGAACTCAGCAAAACCTTCTTTTGCTTCTGCTCTTTTTCTTTCTCCGGGGTCAAGATTACTGACCACTACAAACTTAGATGCTTTGACCTTCATGGCAAAATCGGCTTGCTGTTTCAATATTTGAAGTATTGCTTCTCGTTCCTCCCTTATCAGCGAATGCGGGTTATACTTAGTATCGGGGAGCATAAACGCCCCGTTATAGATAATCTCCTTGCCGCTGTTCTTGATGAGGGCAATCTCCTTCTCTCTGATTTCATCGTCATCTACTATGAATAGGTCAACTACCTGAAAAGAGGGATGATTCAAGACAAAGGGTAGAGTTTCTAAGTGATAGTTGTGATCCTGAAAACATCTGAAATTAAGCAGGTGATGGTTTATGCCCAACTTCATATAGGAATAAAGGCTTTCACTCATTTTGTTTCTGCTTCTCCAAAGGTAACACCACCACTTTTTTTAAGTTCCTCTAAAATAAGAGCTTCGTCGCCAGGGGGACAAAGAATTAACAGAGCCTTTAGATTTTTATCGTCTGAGTCATTGATTATCTGATGCTCTATTTTTGGCGGACCATGAATCAATTGTCCTGCTCTGATATCACACTCCTCTTTTCCAATCTGTATCCTTCCCTCACCCTCTATAATGTACCAGAACTCCTGAGCGTTTTCATGAGAATGGACACCCCCTTCTGTGTTGGGCGGTACTATTACCATACCAATAGATAGTTCTTTGATATTCTCCTGCAATCCCGGAGAGAACAGGGAAGTAAGAAACCTTCTATTTACTCCTTTTGTCCACATTCCCTTAGCCTTATTAGCATCTATTATTATCACCTTCATCCCACCTCTTGCCATGTCTTACGGATAAAATTAACTGCCTTCTTCACTCCTTCTTTACCCAGAAAACTTGCCTCTTCTATACAGATCCAGCCGTCAAAACCGGCCTTCTTTAATAGGGTAAATATATCCTGAAAAGGGACAAGCCCGGTGCCTAAAAGCACCGGTTTTAGTTCTCCCTGGACAGATGTATCTGCCGCATGCACAGTTACTACCCGGTCCAGAACTTTCTCCAGAACAGGTAAGGGATCATCGCCATAAGCCAGGGTGTTAGCAGTATCAAAATTAATACCCAAGTTGGTATCTTTTGTCTGTTCCACTAGATCCAGAAATATATCCGTGGGATGGGAGAAATCAATATAGTCCCAGGCCCCGGGTTGGGCATGATTCTCATAGACAAGCTTTATCCCAAACTTGTCGGCTGTAGGCAAGGACCTCTTTAAACCTTCTCTAGCCCACTTTATCCCTTCTTCTCTTTTGGTCTCAGGGTGGGCCTGACCGGCAGTAACTCTTACATATTGGGCTCCCAGGCTTGCGGCAGCGGCAATATCCGCTTTTAGAAACTCCAGTTGCCTATCTCTTTCCAGAAGCTCAGGATGGGTAAAGTCCGGATAGGTGGTTATCATAACAACTTTCGTGCCCGCACTCTCTATATCTGTTCTTAAACTCTTAAGGTAAACAGGGGTATGGGCCTTTACAAAAAGAATACTTAAATCTAGACCATCCAGACCTACCTCAACTGCCTGCCTGGCCCAATCTTTAATGGTCATTTTTCCTTCAATAATTTCCCCAAAATATGACACCGGCAAACAGCTTAGTTTCATTTTTCACCCCTTACTCTAGTTTGGGGTCAAGAGGATACTTTCCGTATTTCTTTGCCGCTTCTATCATAGCCATAAAATTATCCGGCTTTACTGAAGAATGTATGCTGTTGGAAGAGGAGATTATGTGCCCGCCGCCGGGCGAGGCTTTGCGGATACATTCCTTTACCACCTCTCTAACATCGTCAACAGAACCTTCTGATAAAAGCGCGCCACAATCAATATTCCCCACCAGACATACCCTGTCCCCGTATTTTTCTTTAACTTCACCTATATCCATCCCGGCAACCGGCTCTATAGGATTAAGCCCATCAATGCCGGTATCAATTAGCATATCCAATAAGGGCCAGATATTTCCATCTGAATGCTTGATTACATATCCGCCTTCTTCATGGACGACATCCACAACTCTTTTTAACCTCGGCAATATGAACTGTCTGAAAATATCCGGAGACATCAAGGGACCGTTATTAGAAGCATAGTCATCACCCAAGACGATAATATCCGCTCCGGCCTTGAGGGCATTGCGGATAATCTTTTCATTAACTTCTAATACCTTGTCCAACAAAGCATGGGTAAATTCAGGCTCAATAAGAAAATTCATGAGAAGGTTATCCATCCCATTAAGATAGGCCGACCACATAAAGGCGGCCCGATGGTGAAAAACAATTGCCTTTTTGCCTTTGAACCGCCGGACCAGTTCCGGGAGTTTCCCCAGCCGATGTGGTGCATCCGGGGCGGGTGGGGTATAATCTTCTAAATTATCCCGGGTTTGAATAGGC
>CAZUTJ010000042.1:0-7140 GCA_964622875.1 uncultured bacterium | reverse complement strand
TAATTAATAATTAATAATTAATAATTAATAATTAATAATTAATAATTAATAATTGGCTTTATGCTGTAATCGTTTGATAGTCTGGGGTATTTTATCCAATAGATCGGTGGCCATTAGTCCTATTTCTCCCTGGCTTTCCACCGCTATATCGCCGGCTAAACCGTGAATATAAACTCCGGCTTGGGCCGCTTCTATCTCCGTCAACCCCTGGCCGATGAAGGAGGCAATCATCCCGGTGAGGACATCTCCCATCCCTCCACTGGCCATTCCGGGATTTCCGGTGGGATTAACATAAGCCTCCCCCTCCCGGTCGGAAATAATAGTTCCGGCCCCTTTCAGAACTACTACGGCTCCCGTTTGCGAAGCTACTTCCTGAGCCACTCCGAGGCGCTCAGACTGCACTTCTCTAATCGTTTTCCCGGTAAGCTGGCCCATCTCCCCCGGATGAGGAGTAATAACAATGGGGGCCGGCGACTTTGTCAACAGGGAAATATCCCCGGCCAGGACGTTGAGACCATCGGCATCGATGACCAGCGGTTTGTTAATCTTAGCGAGCAGTCTTCTCACTAATTCTCCCGTTTCCGGATGAGTTGACAATCCCGGCCCGATGACCAGGGCATCCACCCTCTGGGCCAGCTGGAGTATCTCTTCCTCTGCCTCCAGACTCAAGCTGCCTGCTTCCGTTTCCGGCAAAGGTTTAGTCATAACTTCGGTAAGTTTCACTTCCATTATAAAATTAAGGCTCCGGGGCACTCCCAGGGTAACCAACCCTCCCCCTGAGCGCAGGGCACCCAAACTGGCTAAGGCGGCGGCTCCGGTAAATCCCGTTGAACCGGCCAGGATGAGAATATGTCCGTAATTTCCTTTGTGGGCATCCTTTTTCCGGGGAGGGAAAAGGGAAGAGATATCCTTCCCTTCAAGCAGGTTTGCTTTCAGGCTTTTATTATTCAGAACCTCAGAGGGAAGGCCAATAGCGGCGATTTTAAGTTCTCCTGCATATTCCGCTCCCGGATAGAGAACCAGTCCTCGCTTGGGCAAACCCATAGTAACCGTCCTGGTTGCTTTTACGCAGACGCCCAGAGGTTCTCCCTTATTCCCCTCCAGGCCGGAAGGAATATCCACGGAGATTATCGGCGAACCGCTCTGGTTGAGAAGTTCAATGGTTTCTTTCCAGATACCCTTGACTTCTCCCCTGGTCCCCGTCCCCAAAAGAGCATCAATTATCAAATTAACCCCTACGAGGTCATCTCTGACTTTATCTAAATCCTTCTTTTCTTTAATCTCTATCAGCGGTTGAGTTAATCTCTTCAGATTAGCTTCGGCATCACCCTTGACCTCTTCCTTCCTCCCTAAGAGATAAGTCTTAACCTCAATTCCTTCCTCAAGCAAATAGCGGGCGGCAACAAAACCATCTCCTCCGTTATTTCCCCGACCGGCGAAGATAGCCACTCTCTTTCCGGGAAGGTGGCTGAGCATCTCCCCAACTGCCTCTGCTACCGCCCTTCCGGCTTTCTCCATTAACTGAAGGGAGGGAACCCCAAACTCCTCAATCGCCCGGCGCTCTATCTCCCTCATCTCTTCAACGGTAACTAATTTCATAACCAACCCTTAACCACAGATTACACAGATTATCACAAGATTAGAATTTAAGATGGAAAGGGGAAACTTTCTTTTTCTGTGTAAATCTGGTGAAATCTTGTGGTTTATATTTTATGCTTGAACTGTAGTTTCATCGTTTGTAATCACTACTGCCTGGGCCAGGGCATAATCGTGGTCGTGAGAGAGGCTCAGGAGAACCTTTTTTGCCCCTTGTCTCTGCTCCATTTCCCGGGCCCGGCCTCTCAGATTAACCTCAGGTTTTCCCCAGCGATTATTAACTATCTCTACTTCCCGCCAATCCATTCTTTCTTCCAGTGCCTTGCGCACCGCCTCCTTGGCGGCAAAGCGGGCCGCAAGATGAATGTAATCTTTTCTCCTTTCCCGACAATAGCTTATTTCCTGAGGAGTATAGATGCGGGACAAGAAGCGATCCTTCCACCTCTCCACCGCTTTTTTAATTCTAGCCACCTGGACTAAATCAATGCCCGTACCAATGATCAAGAATTTTCTCCCTTTACCAGAGCCAGCATCTCTCGCACCGCTTTATCCAACCCCACCAAAACAGCTCGGGAGATAATAGTGTGGCCGATGTTCAATTCCGCTACCCCTTTTAGAGCGGCTACCCGGCGGACATTTTCATAAGTTAATCCGTGCCCGGCATGCACCACTAATTTAAGCTCATTAGCTAATCTTACCCCTTCTTTTAGTTTAGCTAATTCCTTGCTTAGCTTTTTTCCACTGGCATTGGCATACTCTCCGGTATGCAATTCCACCGCTTCGGCACCCACCCGGACCGAGGCCTGGATTTGAGCGGGGTCAGGGTCAATAAAAAGGCTAACTACCATCCCTTCCTTTTTCAACCTCCCCACCGTTTCCCGTAAAAAACTCACCTGGGAGAGAACATCTAATCCCCCTTCGGTAGTTATCTCCTGTCGGCGCTCCGGGACCAGGGTAACTTGCTCCGGCTTAACCCGAGCGGCTATCTCAACCATCTCTTGGTTAGCGGCCATCTCCAAATTAAGTTTTATACGCACAACCTCCCTTAAAATGTCCAGGTCCCTATCCTGTATATGCCTTCTATCCTCGCGCAGATGGACAACGATTCCCCCGGCTCCGGCTAACTGGCAGAGAATAGCCGCCGCCACCGGGTCGGGCTCAAAAGTCCCCCGCGCCTGGCGGATAGTAGCTACATGGTCTATATTCACCCCTAAGTCAGGCAAGATAACCCTCCAAAATTAAACGGTATAATCCTTTACTTGCACCCCGTAGGTGCAAGTGCTCTGTGCCTTATCCTGAGCTTTACAGGACGTCCTTATAGATTAATGATCTTAAAGATGAGGGCGAGAAAGAAATTAGCTATGAGGATCATGATGCAGGAGGCAACCACTGCTCCCCGGGTAGCCTTCCCCACTCCCTCCGCTCCCCCCCGGGCCGTCAATCCCTGATAACAACCAATGGTGGCAATAATCATCCCGAAGAAGACGGCCTTAATTAATCCCGCCAGTATATCCGCCGGACCGACCGCATCCAGAGCATGACCTAAATAAAAAACCGGGTCAATTCCCATCATTCTCACCCCCACCAAATACCCCCCGGCCATGCCGATAAAGATAGTATAGACAGTGAGGAGAGGAGTAAAAATTAAACAGGAAAGAAACCGGGGAACAACCAGATATTTAATAGGATTGGTAGCCAAAGCCTGGAGAGCATCTATCTGTTCGGTAACCTTCATCGTTCCCAGCTCGGCCGCCATAGCCGCGCCCACGCGGGCGGCCAGCATAATTCCGGTCATCACCGGCCCCAGCTCCCGGGCCATGGACAACCCCACCAGGGCCCCTATTCCCGTTTCCAAAGTAAATCTGTGCAACTGATAGTAAGATTGAAGAGCTAAGACCATTCCCATAA
The DNA here is from genome assembly GCA_964622875.1 of uncultured bacterium. Classification (GTDB taxonomy): domain Bacteria; phylum NPL-UPA2; class NPL-UPA2; order NPL-UPA2; family JAADIA01; genus CAZGXS01. The sequence goes on along the minus strand of CAZUTJ010000042.1, from coordinate 3,636 downwards.
AGGCTCCGGTGATCATCACCACCGGTAACGACCTTACTCCGGTATTCACCATCTGCTCTATTACATTCTTTCGTTTCCAACGAAGAGTCACCCCAAATCGCAGAGTTTGAGCAAAAAGAATGGCTACCTGACCGGCGTGTTCAACGCCGGAAAGGACTCCCTTCCCTGAGTAAGAAAACCACCTCATGATACTATTCATCTCGACGAGAATAATCCTGGAATCTGGTGTACTCCTTGACAAAGACCAACTTGATAGCTCCCACGGGACCATTACGTTGCTTGGCAATATTCAATTCGGCCATTCCCTTATTCTCTTCCGTCTCCCGATAATATTCTTCCCGTAGAAGGAGAGCTACCAGATCGGCATCTTGTTCAATAGCCCCTGATTCCCGAAGATCAGCCAGGCGGGGACGACGATCCTCTCTTGATTCTACCGCTCGGCTTAACTGAGAAAGAGCTAACACCGGTATACTCAGCTCCCGGGCCAGAGACTTAAGGGAACGGGATATCTCCGATATCTCCTGCTGTCTGTTCTCGGACCCAAACCTCCCCTGCATCAACTGAAGATAGTCAATAATGATTAGCCCGATATTCTCCTTTGACTTAAGCCGTCTGGATTTAGCGCGCACCTCCAGGGAGGAAATGCCCGGGCTATCATCTATGAAGATGGGGGATTCAGCTAACCGCCCGGCGGTATTGGCCAGACGAGCAAAGGCGTCGCTTTCCAGGAAACCGGTGCGCAGCTTATGAGCATTGACCCGCGCCTCCGAGCAAAGCATCCGCTGCACTAACTGTTCCTTAGACATCTCCATACTAAAGAAGGCTACGGGGATTTTTTTCTCCCCTCCGGCATGAAGGGCTATATCGATGGCCAGAGAGGTTTTACCCATAGAGGGCCTCCCGGCAACAATAATCAAGTCGGAGGGTTGAAGCCCGGAGGTAAGAGTATCTAAATCAATAAAGCCGGTAGGAATACCGGTTACTAACTGTTTCCTCTGAGTGAGAGTTTCAGCTAATTCAATGCTATCGTGGATTAGTTCGCCCAGACGAACGAAGTCCTGCCGGATCCTCCGTTGAGAAATATTGAAAATCAAGCTTTCTACTTTATCCAGAAAAAAGTCCACCTCTTGCCGGTCGCTGTAGCTCTCAGTAACAATCTGGGTAGCCGTATTAATAAGACGGCGCAGAATGGCCTTCTCCTGAACGATACGGGCATAGTATTCTACATTAGCCGCCGTAGGAACACTATTCATTAGAGAGGTAAGGTAGGCTGCCCCTCCCACTCCCTCTAAATCTTGCTGTTTTCGCAAACCTTCGCTAAGAGTAACCAGATCAACAGCTTTCCCTTTATCGTATAGATCCAGGATGGCAGAGAAGATTTTTCGGTGTGCCCCATGATAGAAGCTTTCCCCCTCCAGAAACTCCAGGGCCCGATCGATAGCTTCTTCCTTCATGATCATCGCCCCCAGAACCGACATTTCAGCTTCTAAATTCTGGGGGGGCACCTTTTCCAGACTTATATCTTTGCCGGCCATTACTTCTTCACCACCCAAACCTTTACTTCTGCCGTAACCTGCGGATAAAGCTTGACGGGAACCTGATAAATACCCAGGGATTTTATAGGCTCATCCAGGATTATTTTTCGTTTATCAATCTCCACGCCTTCCCGGGCCAGCGCTTCGGCGATATCCAGGGAGGTTACCGAACCGTAAAGTTTTTCGTCCTCGCCTGTCTCTACGGCGATAGTGCAGGATGTTTCCGACAACCTTCCGGACAGTTTCTTAATTTCCTCCTCCTTTTTTCTCTGATGAATAGCCTCAATTCTTTTCTCTTCCTCAAACAACTTCCTATTCTCAGGGGTAGCGGCCAGGGCTAATCCCCGGGGCAAGAGAAAATTGCGAGCATATCCAGGGGACACCTCCACCACTTCTCCCCGTTTTCCTAACCTTTCCCGACTTTCCCTCAATATAATCTTCATCTTTACCTCTTTTCTGTAACTACTCAGCCACCAAGGCACAAAGACACCAAGGTAAACAAAGAAATTTAGTAACTACTTAAGCTAAAAACCGAAAGCAAAGGGCAAAGTGAAATAGACTAATAACTTTCAGCCTATCTACCTAAAAGTAGTTACAAAAAAAGCATAAAAAAATCATTCTGTAACCTTAGTGTCTTGGTGTCTTTGTGGCTATAGCCTGGAGTAGTTACTCTTTTCTTTCTTTACACTCTCTGTGGTTTCTATTTAGCTACAAAGGGCAAAAGAGCAAGTTGCCTGGCCCTCTTCACCGCTAGAGTCAGTTGTCTCTGATGCTTAGCACAATTACCTGATATCCGCCGGGGAAGAATCTTCCCCCGCTCGGTGATATAACTCTGAAGTCGGCTCGCTACCTTGAAATCTATATCCTTTGTTTTACCCATACAGAACTTACAGGGTCGCTTTCTCCTGATCAAAGCCCCCTTGGCGTCTTTCCGCTTTTTATCTTCGCGCTTACTTTCCTTCCTTCTCATAAACTATTCTCCTCCTGAAGAGGGTGACCCTTCTTCTCCGGCCTTGCCTGCTTCCTCTCTATTGATTTCTTCCCCCCCGGTAGATTTACCAATTTTATCTAGAAACTGGACCCTTCTGGCTACCACTTCCAAAGTGTTCCTTTTAGCTCCATCTTCCGTTTCCCAACTACGGCTCTGGAGCCGGCCTTCCACGCAAACCTGACTCCCCTTATTTAAATACTGACTGCAACTCTCCGCTTGTTTTCCCCAGACTACTATCCGGACGAAGCAAGCCTCTTCTCTTTTTTCTCCCTCTTGAGTAGTAAAGACTCGGTTGGTAGCTAAGTCTAAATTAGCCACCGCCTTTCCACTGGGTACATAACGCAGCTCTGGATCTCTGGCCAAACGCCCAATCAAAAAAACTTGATTTAAATCAGCCATTATCCCTACCCTCCCTTCTCAATAACAAAAAACTTTAACCGCAGATTACACAGATTATCACAAGATTTTTCTTAAAATTTTTATTTTCTGTGTTAATCTGTGAAATCTTGTGGTTTCATTTTTCTTCTATTTTGTCTGCTTGTTAGATTAAGTTCGGCATAAAATCAGATGCCGCAAAATGGCTTCGTTCATTCGGTAGGATTTTTCTAACTCCCGTATAGTTCCCGGTTTCGCCCGGAAATTTACCATGAAGTAAGCGCCCTCTTTCTCTCCCTTGACTTCATAGGCTAAATTTTTCTTCCCCCAGCTTTCCCTCTTTTCCACCTTCCCCCCATTCTTACCAATTATCCCCTCTATTCCGACTAGAGCTTTTTCCGTTTCCTCTTCCCCCAACTTAGTATCAATAACAAAGATACCTTCGTAATCAGTCATCTTTACCCTCCTGGCATAACACTGATTATATCTGATTACACAGATTTAAGACATAGATTACACAGATTTTAAAGGCGGCACTTTTGTGGCACCCTACTACTGTAGCAAGAGGAAAGGGCTTTGTCAAGATTATTCTCTAACTTCCTGTGATTCAGACAGTAAGAGCCATTTTCTCAAAATTTCCCTAGGGGGGCATAGAAGAGCTACAAAAAAAGGGGAACAAAAAAGGGGTCAGAGCTTGTATTTTGACATCTATCTGTCTTGTCCTACCTTTTTCAT
>CAZUTJ010000041.1:2236-7279 GCA_964622875.1 uncultured bacterium | reverse complement strand
TTCTTTACCCGCGTTAATAAATTGGGTAAATTAACCCCGGCCCGATGAAGGTGATAGAGCCGCTCTAAGATAATAGCTATGGCTATCACCGAACACAATAAAATTGGCCACATTAAAGGCCCGCCTTTTAAGATAAACTCCAGCATAAGAAGCTCCTCAATGAGGCCATAACTTACGAACACAAAGTGTGAGTAAGTTATTTGGTCGAATTGATCCCGCAGCGTACGATGAAAATTTAGAATAAATTTTCGAGTGTTTACGCAAGGGATAAATTACATCAACCGCTTTGCGATTTCCAGGGGCGAAAGCGAAGCTAACGTAAGTTATTTGGCCGAATTGATCCCGAAGCTTGCGTAGTAAATTTTGAAGAAATTTACAAGCGTTAAAGCAAGGAGCAAATAATACAACTTACCCTTTTCTTCGCTTAACTACTCCCCCAATAACCGCCGCGGAAAATAATACTACAATAGCCAACAAGGTAAGGACGGCGGCTATATTTTCTTCCAGCAACTCTCTAACTTTGTCCAGAGCCATCTTTTCCTCTTCTACTCTCTCTAATTTTACCGCTTCTCGACCTTCGACAATCTCGCCCACTCTCACCAACTCAATCTGCTCTAAATAAGCTGCTCTTAGCTCCGGGTCGTCTATTAAATCCTGAATCATCTCTCTTAATTTCAGGTTATCGCAAACAAATACCGTGCACCCAGCTTGATGGTCCTTAACTAAGCGGGCGTGCAAATCAACTAACTCTCTGATAACTTCTTCGCTCGCCTCCCATAATCCCTTGCGGATAGTTTCTAACATTACCGCCGTCATCTCTTGCAAGGCATAGGGATTTCTATCTTCAAAAAATTCTTTTATCCCTAAATTGTGTTTATCCCGAATATAGACCTGGTGCAGTCTCTCCCATAGAGCATCATCTATCACCGCCGGCTGCATGACATTCCAGCCATAGGTGTTACGGAAAGTCTCGGCAAATACGGCGGCGGAAGAAGCGCCGCCTTCCATAAGCGCCTTAATATATTTAGTATTAAGAATAGTCGTTCTGGCTTCCGTCCAGATGGCTTCTTGTAATCCCTGAACCACCGGCCGATGCCGGTTGCGCAGATCACTAAAATAACCCGCCGGGTCTTCTCCGGTAACATAGCGAATAGTGGCGATTAATCCTCCCATAAATTCATACACATGGTCTAAAGATAAAGGGCCGTGCACATTTGAGGAGCGGGGATGCACCACTACCTGGGCCCCTTGAAGGGCCGCCTCAAATATCCCGGGCTGAAAATGCCCCCAGTGAGATTCAGTATACATTGCCCCCATATTGCTTAAATATTGCCGGGCAATCTCTTTATCTTCCTCCCAGGCATCTCCCCTCTCCACTAATCCCTTTATTCCGGTTCCATAACTGCCGCCCACGCCTCCAAATACCCGAGCCGTAGCAAACAACCTTGCCTCTAAGGGAGAAAATCCTTGCTCAATCATTACCCTTTCCGCCGCCAGCGTCCCTTCCCGGACATAATTTCCATACTCACCTATTCCCGGGCATTGAGAAGCCAGGACCACGGCTCGATTAATAAGAAAGATTCTGGAAGCAGCAATATCCCGAAATTGTCCTGAGGTCTGCACCACTACATCTACCCGGGGCCGTCCCAGTTTCTCCGGCGGTATGAGCCGCACATCCCGCACCACCCCGCGCGAATCCCTTACCGGCTCCACTCCCAGGAGGTAAAATATTTGCGCCAAAGCCGTGCCCCGTCCCCGAATAAACTCTCCTCCCCAAAGAGTAAAAGCCGCCTTACGCAGATGCTCTCCCGTCTCTTTTAATCTAACTTTCATCAGTTGACGAGATAAGGCCACCCCCACTTTCCAGGATTCTTCCGTAGGCATCCTTTCCGGATTGATGGAATAAAGATTCCTACCGGTAGGAATAGTTTGGGGATTAAATATAGGGTCGCCTCCGGAAGAAGGAAGAATAAATCCTCCCGAGAGGGCATTGGTCACCGCGGCCAGCTCTAAGAATGGCGAATCCTTTAAGCCGTAGAAGTAATCCTTAATGGAAAATATGGTGTTTCGGTAATCCCTCAGGGCTCTCAGACGGTCTCTTTCCTCCGGGCTGAACTCAATTCCGGCGGCTTCTTTTTCCTCTAATTTTCTCAAACCTTCCTCAGTGGCCACTAAAAAATAATCCGGAGAAACCCCCAGGGAAACTTCACGATGACAGCATTCACAAAGAGTTTTCCTTAAATCAGGGGAAATACCCAGAATGCTATCAATTATCCGAAATGCTTCCTGGCGATAGTTTTTATCAAAATAACAGGCGTCACTTAACGCTTCCTCGGTGGTTTTTCCAGCCAATACATCCAGCCGGGCCCGGCTAAAAGCAATCGGGTCAACCGCCATCTGCCGGACGGTTTCATAAATCCGCTCTTCTTTATATCTTTCCCCCAGGGTATAAAGCCCGAGGGTAATTTTAGCTTCGGAGAGGGCGTGGATATGATTATGCACTTGAATAAGCATCTCTGGGGTTAGTTCCCCCTCTTCAATCTCTTCAAAACCCAAATCCAAATGCATATCTAACTTAATAATCGATTCTCTTATAGATTGGCGGACCTGGTTTCTCAACATCTCACTCTCTACCACCTCGTAATCATGCAACTTTCGGTGCAGACCACTTAATTCAAGCTGGAGCCCGGCCTCAGCAAAGGGAGGGGTAAGGTGAGAGATAATCACCGCATAACTTCTTCTTTTAGCGATCATCGCCTCGCCAATATTATTAATAGTATAGATATAGATATGGGGCAAGTCGCCGATTAAGGCCTCAGACCAATCATACTGAGATAAAGCTACTCCTTTATAAGGAGTAAACTCTAAGCTTCCGTGGGTGCCAAAATGTATAATCGCATCAGCATCAAACTCATTTCTGACCCAGAGATAAGCAGCCACATAAATGTGGGGCGGCGCCTGCTCCGCGCCGTGAATAAGCCCGGATATATCATCTCCTACCCCCGGAAGCGGCTGGGGTAAAATAACCACATTGCCAAATTGTATCCGGGATAGAGCCAGGTAGTGTCTCCCCTCCTTTTCCACAGACATAGGGGCCCCGGAAGGAGGCCCATGCAGGTTCTTAATCGCCTCAGCCATCTTAGGTCTTAAATCCTGAGCCAGCCACTCCAGATAAGTTTCTGCGGAAATCAAAGCCGGATTTCCTTCAGCTATAAATTCCTTAAATGACCCCCGGGCATACTCACCCAAAACAATGCCTTCTCTTTGAATTCTTTCCCAGAACTCTTCTTCATTTGCCGGAAGAGGGCCGGTATAATACCCTTCTTCCTGCAAGTGACGCAAAAGATTTAAAAGGGAAGGGGCAACTTCCATGCCTCCGGCTACCATAGCGCTTAAGCCCGGGCCTTTATAATAAACGATAGCTACCCGCTTTTCGCTATTAGGCATTGTCTGCAGCCTCAACCAGTTCTCTACCTTATTGCCAAAGGCTTTGATTCTCTCCGGAATGCCCCGGGAAACATAGAGCCCGTGCTCACCCCTAAACTGAGCGCTGATTACAAAGGGAACTATCCCTCCGTCTATTTCCGGCATAACAATACTCTGACTCAACATGCCTCCGCTCATCCCTCGCTGGCACCTTAGCCACTCCTCGTAAGGGCCAAAGACCCGGATGGGAGAAAGCAGGGGAATGTTCTTTTCTGCTAATAACCTTACGGCTTCCTCCGGCCTTCCCGGATACAACCTTCCGTGGGGCATTAAAATAGCTAAATCCGGATTAACCTCGCGCATAAATTCTAACCTTTTAGCAAAACCGGCCACCGGATAAACATTAAACCCTCTTGCTTCTAAGTCTTGAATGATCATTTTAGCCGCATGGCTGCGAGCCATAAAGGTAAATAAAATTACCCGGGGAGCTCCTTCCTGATAATATCCTCTCTCTTCCAGAAAAGCCTGATATTCAGCATAGGTAGTAAAAAAATCCTCCTCCCGGAGATGAAAAAAGATATTGGCCGGAATAATAAGCGGCTCTTCTACCGGCTCACTGAAAAGCACTTTTCTATCAAAAACCCTACGGGTATAGTTAAGCAGACGATGCATATTTTCCCTGTTTCTACTGCCAAAATATCCTTGAATATAAGAAAGGTCTTCCGGGCTGAGATTAGTGATTCTATTTTCTTCGGAAGTAGCCGCGGTAACATGAACCTTTGTGCCCCGAGCCATAGCTCTTTCTATTTGCTGTCTCTGAACCTGATTAATCTTTAGCCCCATCCCCCAAATAAACACCGCCCGGTATCTGCTCAGATTGGGAGCTCTCCCTTCACCCGGACGCACCCTCCCGGTTATCGGACATTGAGGAGCAGCATCTTCTCTAAAACTGAGACGAGTTAGCCTGACAAAGGGGTTAGTATCCGCCTCTAAAACATCCACATAAAGAAAGTCAGGGAAATTCACAAAAGCAACTCTGGTGGGAGCCACAAACCTGAAATAACCGATAACTGCTGCTGCCAGGATGATCACCCCGATGATTAGATGCTTATTGGTTAAAAACTTCCCCAATTTTTTTATCTGCTTTTTCACAACACAACCTCCTCCTGGCTTTTCAAGCAAGTAAGACACTCCCGCAAGCTACAAATTCCACAGGAATGATGCATAAGAAAAGGAATTTTATTAATTTTGGCTATTCTTACGGCTTCTTTTCTCGCCTTGTGAGATACCTTATTGGTAAATATCACCACTCCATCCACGCTTTTAATCTTTGACTGCATCGCCGGTTTATGTTTACTAAACACCTTAAGATTTATCCCCAATTGTCTGGCGGTGTTGACATACTGCCTTTCCAACCTGTCCATACCTCCAATTAAAGCCACACACATAAAATATCCCTTCCATTTAGCCCTTTCGGCTTTTAATCGAGTAGCGTCTTTTCTCTTGGGGAAATTTTCTCCCTTAATCCCCCTTTCTTGAGGGGAGGGGTTATCCCATTTATGTTATGAGGATTTGCTTGTTTCCTTTAGGCCCGATGAATCGGGCAACTACAGATTT
>CAZUTJ010000041.1:0-2136 GCA_964622875.1 uncultured bacterium | reverse complement strand
AATCAAGCAACTACAGCTCGTCTTTGTAGTTGCCCAATTTATTGGGCTTTCCGGTAGCAAAACCATAAACCATTAATCAGCTTGATGAATCAAGCAACTACAGCTCGTCTTTGTAGTTGCCCAATTTATTGGGCTTTCCGGTGGCAAAATTTCAGATAGTGTAATCTCTTTTGTTTTTTCTGTTTTTAATCCGGTATATAAATAACCCGGCCGTCTTCAAGTTTGTAAGCCACACCAATCCGCCGTCCTTCCCCTTCACCGGCCCGCACCATTTCCGAGGCCTCATAGCGAATTACCTCTTTGCCGTCCTTAATGATAATCACCATATCTTCCTGCCCGGGATTTTTTATGACAGTAACCTGTTCCTGACTTAAAAACTCCGGTATTTGCAGGAATGATACCATAGCTACCATCAGGGCCACCGCAAAGATCATGGCGATATCAAAAAGGTTGGCCATTTCCGAAAGAGGGTTGGTATCGGTATCTTTTAGTTTATGAAAAAAGCTTTTTCTCATAATTTAATCCTCCTTCCCGTCCATTAAAGTACTGATAAAACTTACCACTGAAGCATTGATGGCTTTTTAATTCCCAACCCTTAACTCTTTGCATCTTTCCATGTCTCAGTGGTTTTTATTAAATTCTTGATATGGCCTCATCAATTCATAAACATATTGAAGGTCGTTTAATTCCTCTATAAACCAGCGCTGCTTGATCAGTTGCATCAGAAAACCAATGGCCCCGATAAAGATACCAATTACCGTGGTAGAAAAAGCTACCTGCATATTTTGAGCCATAGCGGCAATATCTCCGGCCGCAAGCCCCACCAGGGCCGGACCCATAGGAATAAGCGTTCCCATCAAACCCAGCATCGGTCCCAGCCTCATCAGCGTTTTAGAGCTCTCTAATTCTTTCTGGGTAAGTATTTCAAAATCATTAATAAACTTCTCGCAATGCACCGGCTTCCAGCCCACGGAAAGCATTTTTTTCATAAATACAGAAAAAAGGCTTTCTCCATGAAGATAAGGAGCAAACTTTATTTTTTTTACCCCCTCATCCCTTAGCTGACTAAGCAGCGACTTGGTGCTTTTGTTAAGCTTAAGACGGTTGATATAAAGGCCATAAAACCCACCCAACATCAATAGCGATCTGATGAAAAGAATAATTAAGATCACAATAACCGGTATGAGCATAGCGGTCGAAATCCAGTAAAGGACATCAATAAGTAATCTCATATTTTCATCCTCTCAATGAGCGCATAACTTACGGAAGCAAAGCTGAAGTAAGCTATTTGCGCGAATTGATCCCGCAGCTTGCCAGGGAAAATATCGTCAGAGATTTTCCCTGGCGTTTAAGCAAGGGGCTTTTTAAAATATCTCTTTTGAACATAGCCGATAACCATAATGAAGGCCATCGCCAAAAAGGTTGTCAGCATCACTTTAAGATCAATACCTAACTGCACCTCATGGGTTCGCAGTCCCAACAAGAGCAAGGGAAGAAACATGGCTAAAACTATCTGCAGGAAAGAAAGCATTATTTTTAATTCTATCCTCCACTCCCAGTCTAAAAACAATTTCCTGATACCTACCGCTGTCAGCCATAAAATTATAAATAGCCCGGCGGAATAAATTAAGGCGTTTTGATAAAAGGCCAGACCCCAGCCCCGATTCAAAAAATAGGTCTGGATAAAAAATGTTCCCAGGAGAAACACTCCGGAAGGCATCAGGGAAAATGTTCTTGCCAGCGCACTCTGCCTGCCGGCATAATGATCTTTGATCAATAAAATAGAAAGAAGCATAATAGCTATCGACTCCACAATCTGGTAAGTACAGATAGAAGAGAGCGTATGAAAGCTGCCTAAGAAACGAGTGAGCGCTTCCATACTTAACCTGATACTTAAAGGGAAGAAGAGAAAGATAAGCACCGAGAGAATAAAGCTAAAGATAGCGATATTTCTTTTCCGGCTAAACAAGGAAAGATTGATGGCGGTGTGAAAAAAACCTAAGATAAAAAGAATAGCTAAAAATAATTCCATAATACTTTACCTTTAATGGTAGCTGCTGGTAATCCCCCTAACCCCCACCCCTCCCTTGCTTGTGCCCTTTAGGGTAATGGGAGGGGATAAAGGGGAGGGTGAAG
>CAZUTJ010000040.1:0-7440 GCA_964622875.1 uncultured bacterium | reverse complement strand
GACCAGAGGATTGCATCCGCTGGAAAGACCGGCAATTTTTTAACAAAGTCCTGCTGTTATTCATCTTGCGAGAGGGTCCTTATTTTTCATACAATCTGTGTAATCTGCCTTTCAATCTGTGTAATCAAGGGCGGCACTTTGGTGACGTCCTACACCTCTCCCTTATAAATAAATTTGGCTTTTCCTTCTAAGTAAACATTGGTAATTATAGAGAGGGAGGCATCAAAATATATTTTCAGGATTTCTCCTCCCCGGGTATAAACCTCTATTGGCGGCCTGGCTACCCGGCCCAGAGAAAAAGCCACCATAGCGGAGGCGGTCGCTCCCGTCCCGCAGGCTAAGGTTTCTTTCTCCACCCCTCTCTCATAGGTTCTCAAGCGCAGGGAATGTCTGCTTTCCACTTTGATGAAATTGACATTAGCCCCCCGGGGAGCAAATTCTTTATGGTAACGAAGTTTCCGCCCCCATTCGTCCACGGGCACATCCTCCAGGTCCTCTACCAGGAGAACGACATGGGGGACGCCGGTATTGAGATAATGAACTTCATAGGCCTTGCCGTCCAGGTGCAGGTGGAGATGAAGTTTGATATCGGTGGGATTTGCTAGCTTCAAGCGCACCTCTTCCCCATGAACTTCCGCTTCCATCCGCCCGGCCCGGGTCTCAAAGGTCAAACGCTCTCCGGCTAGCCCTTGCTTCCGGGCAAACCGGGCCAGGCAACGGGCTCCATTCCCACACATCTCCGCTTCGCTCCCATCCGGGTTAAAGATGCGCATACGGAAATCATTCCCCTGGGAAGCGCCCTCCAGGAAAAGAAGCCCATCCGCTCCAACAGAGAATCGCCGCTGACAAAGCTCTTTAGCCAGGTCAGCTTCTCCCCGGGAAAGGTTTTTCTCCCGATTGTCTATGACGATAAAATCGTTCCCCGCCGCGCACATCTTGGTAAATTTAATTTGAGTCATCTTCCCCTCTGGTTAAGTCTTCGTAAGTTTCTCTTTGGCGCACGACTTTGAAGGTATCCCCTTTTACCAGCACTTCCGCCGGACGGAGGCGGGAATTATAGTTAGAGGACATAGAGAACCCATAGGCTCCGGCGCTGAAAACGGCCAGGAGGTCCCCGCTTTTTACTTCGGCCATCTCCCTGTCCTTAGCCAAAAAATCTCCCGACTCACATATCGGCCCCACTATATCTACTTTCAACTGGCGGCTTTCGGCTTTCGGTTTTACCGGTTTTATCTCGTGATAGGCAGCGTAAAAGGCCGGGCGAAAGAGGTCTCCCATGCCCGCATCCACAACCACGAATCTTTTTTCCCCGGTCTCCTTAATATAGAGAATTTCGGTTACCAAAATTCCGACGTTTCCTACCAACACTCTCCCCGGCTCAAATATGCCCTGGGCACCTATCTCTTTGATTAGGGGGATGAGGGATTGGGCGTAATCGGCTAAGGTGGGGGGCTGCTCATCGGAGTAAGATATTCCCAGTCCCCCTCCCACATTAACATATTTTATCTTTATTTTTAGACTTTCCAGCGACCGGGCCAGGTTAATAATTTTTTTCAAAGCTTCCCGAAAAGGCTCCAGGCTAATTATTTGAGAACCAATATGCATATGGATGCCAACAACTTCTATATTATCTAAATCTTGTGCTAACTTGTATCCTTCCCGGGCCCGGGAAAACTCAAACCCGAACTTGTTCTCTCTAAGCCCAGTGGTAATATGAGGGTGAGTATGGGGGTCAATATTAGGATTAACCCGGAGAGCAATTCTGGCTTTTTTCTCTACTCTTCCAGCTACTTCATTAAGGAGAAGAAGCTCGGGGAGCGAATCTACATTGAACATAAAAATGTCAAACTGAAGAGCCATCTCCATCTCTTTAGCCGTTTTTCCGTTGCCGTTGAAGACTATTCTTTCCGGAGGGACGCCGGCTTGAAGGGCTTTTATCAATTCCCCGCCGGAGACAATATCAGCTCCACAGCCCTCTTCGACTAAAATTTTACAGAGAGCCAGGTTGGAGTTGGCCTTATAGGCATAGCAGACAAAATGCCCCAGGCCGGAGAGAGCCTTTTCAAAATTACGGAAGTGGTTGATTAGGGTCTGGTAGCTATACAGGTAAAAGGGAGTGCCCACCTCCCGGGCAATATCTTCTACCTTTACCCTCTCACCATAAAGTTGACCATCGATATAATTAAAATCGTGCATCTAATATTTTTCTCCATTTAAGTTAATCGTCTTTGGCGCAACTAGTGCATGGTGACGCAAATTTCTGCCGCTGCAGTTGAGGTAGTGTAGGGGCTTGTCCCCGTCGTTTACGCCCATAAAGGGCTACACTACCAAATGATAAAAAACTAATATTACAGAGTACCAGGCACAAAGGCATATTAATATTAGGCTGTTAGGGGCTGAAGGGAGAGAGCTAATCGCTTATCGCTAATCGTTTCTTACGACTTGCCATTTGCCATTTGCGAATTTGACACCCTAACACCCTGACACTTTAACATACCTTTGTGCCTTCTCTACTTTTTTCCTCTCCTGGCCCTTATCCTCCCGGGCAATCCCCAGAGGTCAATGAAACCTTTGGCGGCCTGGTGGTCAAAAGCATCTTCGGCACCGTAAGTAGCCAAACGCTCATCATAGAGAGAGTAGGGCGATTGGCGTCCCACCACTTCGCATCTCCCTTGACGGAGCTTTAATCTAACGCTGCCGGTAACATTTTTTTGACTCTCATTGAGGAAAGCGTCCAGGGCCTCCCGCAAAGGGGAAAACCACAGACCGTCATAGACTAATTGTCCGTATTTTTGGCTTATAGCCCTCTGGAAGCACCCTATCTCCCGGTCAAGGACAAGCGATTCCAGGTCCTGATGAGCAGCATAGAGAATGGTGGCGGCCGGGCACTCATAAATCTCCCGCGATTTAATGCCCACGCAGCGGTTTTCTACCATATCTACCCGGCCGATACTGTTTTTACCCCCAACGGCGTTAAGCCGGGCAACTAGCTCTACGGCGGAATAATCTTCCCCATCTAATTTCCGGGGCAGCCCTTCCTCAAAGTAGATTTTTAGATAAGTAGGCTCAGAAGGAGCTTGCCCTGGGTCCGCCGTCAAGAGATATATCTCTGCCGGCGGTTCCTTCTCAGGGTCTTCCAGGGCGCCACACTCGATACTTGAGCCCCAGAGATTTTTGTCCAGGCTGTAAGGGCTTTCTCGGGTAGCGGATACGGGAATATTGTGTTTCTTAGCATAATCTATTTCTTCCTCCCGTGATTTCAGCGACCATTCTCGTAGGGGAGCGAAGACTTTAAGTTCCGGATTTAAGGAAGAAACTCCTACCTCAAGCCTTACCTGGTCGTTTCCCTTGCCGCTGCATCCATGAGCGATGGCTGAGGCCCCTTCTTTCTCGGCGATGGCTACCAGATACTTAGTAATCAAAGGACGCCCGAGAGCCGTGCCTAAGAGATACTTATCCTCGTAAGCGGCATTGGCTTTGAGAGCGGGAAAGACATAATCCCGGAGAAACTCTTCCCGCAAGTCTTCAATATATACCCGGGAAGCCCCCGTTTTCAGGGCCTTCCGGCGCAACTTAGGGAAATCCAACCCCTGACCAAGTTCGGCCGCGAAGGCGATCACTTCTAAATTATATGTTTCCTGAAGCCATTTAAGGCAGACGGAGGTATCCAATCCTCCCGAATAAGCTAAAACTACTTTGTCCATCAGTTTATCTCCTGAATGTAGATTAAATAAATAGGCACAGAGGCACAAAGTTTAAAAACCCAAGAAAACTTCGTAACCACAGATTGCCCAGATTTTCACAGATTAAACCCTAACAAGAAGACTTTTTATCTTTCCTAAGCCGAAATAAAAACCGATGTAACGATACGGTATTTTACTTAAGCACTTACTTTCCTCTCCCCTTGAGGGAGAGGATTAAGGTGAGGGGTGTCTTTGTGTCTTAGCTTCTAAAGCAGTAGAGCCAATATAGCTTTCTGCATATGTATTCTATTTTCCGCCTGGTCAAAGACAAGGGAACGAGGTCCATCCATAACCTCATCGGTTATCTCCTTCCCCCGATGGGCGGGAAGGCAATGCATCACCAGGCAGTCAGGTTTAGCCTTTTCAAGTAGATTCGCATTGATCTGATAAGGAGGAAAGATTTTTTCCCGCTCCTCCGTCTCCATCTCCTGGCCCATACTTATCCAGGTATCGGCATAGACGACATCCGCCCTTTTCACCGCCTCTTCGGGATCGTGAATGCTCTTAACATTATCGCCTGCTTCGGCCAGGACCTCTTTATCCGGCTCACAACCCTCCGGGGTGGCCACAATTAGGTTTATCCCTAACTTAGAGGCGGCATAGACCCAGGAGTTAGCGACATTATTCCCATCACCAACGAAAGCCACCTTTAAATCTTTGAGGCTTCCCCGGCGCTCTAAAATAGTATAAATATCGGAGAGCACCTGGCAGGGGTGAAGCTTATCTGAGAGTCCATTTATGACCGGAACATCGGAGTATTTAGCTAATTCCATTATGGTCTCATGGGCAAATACCCGGGCCACAATTACCTCCACATAGCGGGAAAGCACCTTAGCCACATCTTTGACCGCCTCTCGTTTCCCCAACTGCACTTCATCAGGGCTAAGATAAAGAGTCCGGCCGCCTAACTGTTGCATTCCTACTTCAAAAGAGACCCGCGTCCGCAGCGAGGGTTTCTCAAAGAGGAGCGCTAAAGCCTTCCCCTTTAACGGCAAAGGTTCGCTCCCCTTCCGACGAGCTTCCTTAAGCGCTCCGGTCTTCCCCAGAATCTCCTCTATCTCCTCCCGACTTAAATCGGTAATAGAGAGCAAATGCCTCATCTTCACCTTGTTTTCCCCCCTTTAGACACTGGTGGACACAGACAAGATACCCCTCGACTATTTCCTCTCATTATCAAATTACCACATTATCGTCTAAAAGTCAATTTGTTATTATCAGTATCAGTAATCTCCTTTTTCAAACTATCCGGATTGTCCCTTTTAATCCGATATCGGTAACATTTCGTATCTTATCTTCTACTCCAAAAGATCATCCAACTACATTCTTTCTCTTTAAGGTTAGCCTCATTACTCAAAGCTGAAAAATATTTTCCGATATCGTTAAAATGAAAATTTGTGGCGGCTTTTTTAAATTCCACCTATCCGACTTCTGCAGGTAGAGATTTCAGTTCGTTTAGTATATCTTAGTATATCCTCAAGTTCTTTTGTCATATTTTGGCAAGGTTAACGGAGATAATTTGTAGGTTTACATTATTTTATCCTCTCATAATTAAGTATGGTGTCCCTGGAGTTTATCAGCCTTCGTCGGCCACCAGATTTTCCAGCACTTGATGGAATCGGACCCTCGCCATAAGACCGAAATACTTATGAGCCGAGAGTTTTGCCCGGGAAATCTTAGGAGAAGTTATCCCACAAAGAAAGCGAGCCAGGGCGCGCGGTGGCGAAAGGATGTCCCGGTGCTCTTGCCGGACAGCTTTAATTTTTTCAAGATCTTCTTTGGTCAAGCAATATTTTGGGGCAGGCCGGAGAACAACCGGTCGATTTCCGTTCATACACCAGTTGCAGTGGCCGCAATTGGCCAATCGCTTTTCCCCAAAATATCCAACCAGGTAGTTCGTCTGGCACCCATGGTGAGTTATAAGATCCAGGACTTGCTGAATTCGATCGATGTCCTTAGACTCACGTTCAACGAAACGGCGAAAAAGGGCATCGCCGAGTTGTGAAATATTGTCCGGTGGTTGTAAAAGAGTGTATCTATGCCTGATCCCAGCAGCCTTAACTGACAGGAACTCATTTTCGTGCAAATAGTTCAGAGTATGAATAAAGCGGCGTCGGGGTTGGCGAAGCTTTTCTGCCGCTTTATTGATATCTAGATGGTACCAGATACGAGCTTTTTTGCTGTGCTGGAAAACATTTTCCAAAAATTGGCCCCGCTCGCCGGGAAATTGCCGGGCTATCTCCTCGAGAGGAACTAGGGGTTGAAAACGATAGCTGGAGAAGAAGGTGGTTCTTTCGTGGATATATCCGTCAAGTTCCAGGTACATTAGTAAGGTCTTTAACACTAAGAGCCGGATGTCATAAGTAGAGGAGAGTTCATAGAGATTTAACTCAAACTCCCGGTCTTTGGCGAATATTTCCTCCAATACTCCAACAATAGCAAATTTTGTGGGTGTGTCTCCATAGACAAAATTCTCAAGCAGATTCACATCGTCAGCACACGCCAGTATTTCACAGAACGAGAGCACCCCATCTCTACCGGCGCGACCAATCTCCTGGGAATAGCTCTCTAAGCTTTTGGGAAGATTACAGTGAATAACCCGCCTCACATTTGGCTTGTCTATACCCATGCCAAACGCAATAGTTGCTGCCACCACTGCCTGGTTCGAGCCCATGAACCATTCCTGTATTTCTGTCCTGACATCACGATCGAGGCCGGCATGGTAGGCCCGGGCGGGGATGTTTTGGTCATTCAGCATCTTGGCAACATCTTCTGCTGTTTTTTGTCGAGTAACATAAACAATGGATGGCTCAATAGGCCCCTGGCGAAGGCTCCCCAGAAGAATCCCATCCTTATCTTCAAGCGAAACTGCCGTTGTCTTGATGACCAGATTAGACCGATAGAACCCTGTCTGTACGGCACACTCCGGACTTATACCAAACCCAATACAAATATCATCCACAACTGTGGGTGTAGCCGTCGCAGTAAGAGCTAATATCCTGGGAATGCCAAGATCACGAGCTATTTTTGCAAGTTTCAGATAGTCCGGTCTGAAATTGTGTCCCCATTCAGAGATGCAATGCGCTTCATCCACAACAAAGAGGTCGATTCCGATTTGTTCGATTACCTCAAAAAAACGCTCATTGGTGAAACGCTCCGGGGCAATATACAAAAGCCGTGATTGACCATGCCGCAGCCTGGTCATCACCTTGTTTATTTCGCCCGGTTCCATGGTGGAATCCAGTCGGTCGGCCAGGATCCCTTTCCGTTTCAAAAAGTCAATCTGATCCTTCATCAGGGCAATCAAGGGCGATATTACCAGCGTGAGACCTTTGAAAATAAGAGCGGGTAATTGGTAGCACAATGATTTGCCGCCTCCTGTTGGAAATACTGCCAGCGCTGATTGACCTGATAAGAGGCAATCGATGACCTCTTGTTGTCCTGGAGCAAAATTCTTGAAACCGAACCTACTAAGCAACATTCTTTGATTATTTTCCATTGGTAACTACCTAACCCGAACAAGTCGGAATTAAAAATTTCAAAATTTCGACATTTATTCTCTATCTCACACTGCAATTCAGATATTGATTGCCACGGATACTCACTGATAAAATACCTTTCTTTTGAGGGGATAAGGAGATAAATAAATGATGATGATGATGATGATGATGATGATGATGATGATGATGATGATGATGAT
>CAZUTJ010000039.1:0-7853 GCA_964622875.1 uncultured bacterium | reverse complement strand
AACTGTAAACTGTAAACTCCCGAGCGAAGCGAGGGTTATCTTATCCCAGGAGACGAAAGATGATTGAAATGAAGATAAGAGGAGTAACTGTAGATCCAACCACCAGTATGCCTATTGTTATCCTTAAGGACAAAGAAGGGAAGAGAACTCTCCCTATCTGGATGGGTGTATTTGAAGCCGGGGCTATTGCTATGGAGTTAGAAGGAGTAGTTGCTCCCCGGCCTCTCACTTACGATTTAATCAAATCCATAATTGAAGGATTGCAGGGGAAAGTAAGTCAGGTCTGTGTTCATAGCTTGCAGGACTACACTTTCTTTGCTAAGATTACTATATCCCAGGGGAAGAAAAAGATAATAAATATTGATGCTCGCCCCAGTGATGCTCTGGCTCTGGCTCTGGCTCTTCGGACCGGGGTTCCTATCTATGTTTCCGAGGAAGTCATCAAGGGTAAGTCCGGAATTGACGGACTCCAGGGGAAAGAAGAAGCCGGGAAGTTGAGGAGCTTCCTGGCCAACTTAAAAATGGAGGATTTTGGAAAATATGAAATGTGATCATGAGATGGATAAAGGGGGCATTCCGGTGCTAAAAGTAGAAGGAAGAACCCTGCCCGAGGTTTGGGAGAAAGCGGTGCTCGCCACCTGGGAAGAGGGAATAACCTTGCGGACAGAATATGACCGGGAGGGAGATCCTCCCAGCAAGGACTGCACTATGATTATGGTTATTAAAGAACCTCTTGCCGAACCCCGGATCCATCGCGCTTTTCCGGGAGGGTTAGAGGATTTAGAGGTCTATCGGCAGGAAGTCATAGAAGGGGTGCATGACCACTGGATTAAGCCGGAGGAGGGAAAGTGGACTTATACCTACCACGAAAGACTGTTTGCTTACGAGATGAGTGGGCAAAGAATAGATCAGATTAACTATATTATTGCTAAATTAAGTGCTGTCCCTTACTCCCGCCGGGCCCAGGCTGTTACCTGGAAGGCCGGCATTGATCCTCAGACTGATGATCCTCCTTGCCTCCAACGTCTTTTCTGTCGTATCTCCCGGAATGAGGAAGGAAAAGCCGTGTTAAATATGAACACCCATTGGCGTTCCCGGGACGGGTATAAAGCGGCCAGTATGAACATTTTTGCTTTTACTGATCTGCAAAGGATAATAGCGGAGAAGCTCGCTGAGCGGAGAGGGGAGGAGGTTCTCGTAGGGAGGTATGTGGATATAGCGGATAGCTTTCACATTTACGGGTCCTACTATCAGGAATTTGAGAGTTTTCTGGAGACGGTAAAAAAGAGGAGCTTTGAGGAAAGAACCTGGTCGACCGAACAAGCCGAACCTTTCTTTGAAGAGGGTAGAAAGAGGCTGGATAGGGAGAAAAAAAAGAAAGTAACTACTTGGCCACCAAGGCACCAAGACACTAAGACGGCAGAATGATCTTTTTTTATGCTTTTTTGTAACTACTTTAGAGATAGGCTGAAGGTTATTAGTTAGGCTGTATAGACTAGTGCTTTGTGACATTAGTTCTGACACATTTTGCTTGTCATTCCCGCGCAGGCGGGAATCCGGACTGTAACTATGAATTCTGGATTGCCCGGTCAAGCCGGGCAATGACAGGAATTTATGTCACAGAGCACTAGAGACTGTAGGCTGTTAGGTTATACTTTGCTCTTTGCCTTCTACCTTCGGTCTTTAGCTTAAGTAGTTACTAAATTTTCTTGTTCACCTTGGCGCCTTTGTGCCTTGGTGGCTGATTTACTATTTGAGAGGGAATATTGAGGGTAAGGGTGAAGTTTGAGAAGGGGGAGGAAGTGAGGTTTATCTCCCACCTAAATCTGATTAAAGCTTTTGTTCAGGCCTTGCGTCGGAGTGATTTGCCGGTTGCCTATTCAGCCGGTTTTAGTCCTCGCCCTAAAGTTAGCTTCGCTCCCCCTCTTCCTTTGGGAATGAAGAGCCGGAGCGAGTTCGCTGATATTGTTTTAGAGGAAACAGTAGATGTCTATAAGTTCGGGGCTTGCTTGAACGAAAAATTATCGCCAGGATTAAAGATTTTGGAGGCCAAGGAAGTTTGTCTCCAATCTAAATCCTTGATGGCTATTATCGATGTAGCTACCTATGAAGTGAGACTGAACGGTTGTAGAACTCCTCTGAATATTTCTTTGAAGTTTAAGGAAGGAGTTAAGGTAAAAGAGGTGGTGAAATCGCTTCTAAAAGAGGAAGAACTGGACCTAGCTTCAGTGGAGGTGGAAAGAACGGGGCTATTTATAGAGAGAGAAGGTAAACTAATTTCGCCTATGGATGTGTAAAATTGCTAAACTGCTAAATTGCTAAATTGCTAAATTGCTAAATTGCTAACTGCTAACTGCTAACTGCTAACTGCTAACTGCTAACTGCTAACTGCTAAACTGATATTACTTTGCAGTGAAAGGGTTTTTATGCGTAGAGAAGTTTTAATTAGTGTCGATGAAAATGAGGTGAGAATGGCCCTCCTCGAGGATAAAGTGCTGGAGGAATTAAAGGTGGAGCGCCGGGAGGGAAGAGGCATTGCCGGTAATATCTACCAGGGGAAGGTGGGGGCCATTTTACCGGGTATGGAGGCTGCCTTCGTTGATATTGGCCTGGACAAGAGCGGCTTCTTGCATGTTTCCGATATAGCCAAAGAAGTGGATATATTTGAAGAAATGGTAGCCACCTATGGGGAAAGTGAAACCTCTCAATTAAAGAGAGAAAAGAAACCCTATCCCTCTGTTTCCATAGAGGAGGTATTGAAGAAGGGACAGGAAATCCTGGTTCAGGTGGTTAAGGAACCTATGGGGACAAAGGGAGCCCGGGTTTCTTCCCATATAAGTCTTCCGGGGAGATTTTTGGTTCTTATGCCTACGGTAGAGCATATCGGAGTTTCCCGGAAAATCGTGGACCGGAAAGAGCGGGAAAGATTGAAAAAGGCTCTTCAGAAGATTCGTCCACCCGGGGTTGGTTTTATTGTCCGAACGGCCGGAGAAGGGAAAGGAAAAAGAGAGCTTCTTGCCGATATTAAATACTTAATGAACCTCTGGCGAAAAATTGAAAAGACGGCCCGAAAACGCCTCTCTTCTCAGCTTATTCACGAGGAGTTAGGGCTGATTTGTCGGGCCGCCAGAGATTTCTTTAGCGAGGATATCAATAGAGTAATCATTGATTCTCGGGAGGAAGGAAGAAGCTTAAAGGGATTCTTAAAAAGCTTCCTTCCCACCTTAAGGGTAAGGGTAGAAACCCATAGGGGCGAGGAACCTCTCTTCAGCGCCTACAATTTAGAGAAGGAGATAGAAAACGCTCTTCAGGGTAAGGTTTGGCTGAAAAGTGGAGGGAATCTGATTATTGAAGAGACAGCCGCTTTAGTAACCGTTGATGTAAACACGGGGAGATACATTGGTCGGGCGAATTTGGAGGAAACAGCTCTGCGCATCAATCTGGAAGCAGCTCAGGAAATTACCCGGCAGTTGCGTCTGCGAGATTTAGGCGGCATTATTATTATTGATTTTATTGATATGGATTTGGAGAAAAATAGAAAAAAAATCTTAAAGACATTAAAGGAATCGCTTAAGCGTGATCGAGCCAAGACAAATATACTTCAGTATAGTTCGCTGGGATTAGTAGAAATGACCCGGCAGAGGACCAAGGAAAACCTATCCCGGATTCTCTGCCGGCCTTGCCCTTGTTGTCAGGGACGAGGAATAGTTAAATCCCCGCTTACTATCAGCATCGCTGTCCAGAGAAGACTGAGAGCAATTTGTTCTCGGACCGGGGAGAAAGAGATAACAATCAAAGCTCACCCTCAGGTTGTCTCTCATTTTTTAGAGAATGATAAAGAAAAAATAGCCAGGTTAGAGAAACAATTTCAGAAAAAGATATTTATTGAAGAAGATAGAGGCCGGCAATCAGGAGAGGTTAAATTTTTCTCCCGGACGGGCGAGGAGCTTGACAATAAGTAATTTCTGTGGTAGCCTTTACTGGTAAGAGTTTTTGGTAATTATTTAGCCACCAAGGCACAAAGACACCAAGGTAAAGAAAGGAACTTTAGTAACTACTTAAGCTAAAGACCGAAGGTAAAGGGTATAGAGCAAAGCCTATCCACCTAAAATAGTTACAAAAAAGTATAAAAAATTATTTTGCAATCTTAGTGCCTTAGTGTCTTTGTGGCTATATCTGAATAGTTACAATTTTATCAGTGTCAAAGATGAGGAGTGTTTGTCTATGTATGCTATTGTGAAAGTTGGTAGTCAGCAATATAAAGTCTCTAAGGGAGATGAAATTAAAGTTCAGAAGTTAGAGGGAGAAATCGGACAAAGAATAGAATTTAAAGATGTTCTCTTAGTAGCTGACGGGGAAAAGGTGGCCGTGGGACAGCCAACGGTGAAAGAGACAAAAATAATTGGAGAGGTGACCGCACAGGGTAAAGAGAAAAAGATAATTGTCTTCCACAAGCGTAGGAGAAAAAACTCCAAATGCAAGCAAGGCCACCGGCAATCATTTACCCAACTGAAGATAGTGGAAATAAACCAGTCAAAATAGAATAAAAAACATTTACCACAGAGGACACGAAGAACACGAAGTAAACTTTGATAAATGATAAAATTGTTAAAAAATACTAAAAAATTTTGGTAATTATTCAGCCACCAAGACACAAAGGCACAAAGCAAACAAGGGAATTTAGTAACTACTTAAGCTAAAAACCGAAAGTAGAGAACAGAAGGCAAAATATAACCTAACAGCCCTTTAGCCTATCTACCTAAAGTAGTTACAAAAAAAGAATTATTCTGTAATCTTAGCGTCTTGGTGCCTTTGTGGCTATACCTGAGTAGTTAAAATTTTGTTTATTTATGTCTTCTTCGTGTGCTTCGTGAACTTCGTGGTAAAAAGTTTCAGCCTAATCCGTTAAATCTGCAGTTTAAATTGGATTGTAGGGAGGAAAAAGAAGATGGCTCATAAAAAAGGGATGGGGAGTTCCCGAAATGGACGAGATAGTCGCTCTTCCCGTTTAGGGGTGAAACGTTTCGGAGGCCAATTTGTCCCGGCGGGTAGTATCTTAATCAGGCAGCGAGGAACAACATTTAAAGCAGGCTCTAATGTAGGCCAGGGAAAAGATTATACCCTCTTTGCTTTGAAAGATGGTTGCGTCCGTTTTGAGAGAGGAAAGGACGGGAAAAAGGTCAGCATCTATGTCGGCACGGAAGGAACTCTTTAAGGACATCAAACGGGTGGTGGTCAAGGTAGGAACGGCTGTTCTTGCCTCTCCCACCTGCGGCCTCAATGATCAGCGAATAGAGAAAATTGTTGATGAGATAGTTGACCTGCGCCGCAGTAATCGGGAAGTAATTTTAGTCAGCTCGGGAGCGGTCGGGGCCGGGATGCGGGCCCTGGGATGGAAAGAGAAACCGCGCACCCTTCCCGGTAAACAAGCGGCGGCCGCTGTGGGTCAGAGCTATCTGATGCATCTTTATGAACGCTTCTTCCGGAAAAAAAAACATCTCGTCGCTCAGATTTTGCTCACCCAGGATGATCTTACCGCTCGGAAACGTTACCTGAATGCCCGCCATACCCTGATGACTCTCCTTAAGCTTAATGTTATTCCCATCATCAACGAGAACGATTCCGTGGGAGTGGAGGAGATTAAGTTTGGAGACAACGATACCTTATCAGCCCTGGTAACTAACCTGATGGAAGCGGAACTGCTGATTATTCTCTCCGATGTTGACGGTCTGCATGAAACCGACCCTCGTAAAAGAGGAGGAGGGGAGCCTATCAAGTTAGTGGAGAGAATAGATTCTAAGATTGAGGCTTTGGGAGGAGGCCCCGGAGAAATCGTTTCCACAGGAGGTATGTATACTAAATTACAGGCAGCTAAGATCGTTACCAATTCCGGAGAGCCCATGGTTATCGCCAATGGGAAGACTCCTCAGGTGATAAGAAGGATTCTTGAAGGAGAGGAAATTGGAACTTTGTTCTTGCCCCGCCCGGAGAAAGTAGCCAGCCGTAAAAGGTGGATTGCCTTTACTCGCCGCTGCTGTGGAAAGATATTCGTTGATGAAGGAGCTAAAGAAGCTTTAAAGTTTAAAGGAAAAAGCCTGCTCCCCAGTGGAATTGTGGAGGTGGAAGGTGATTTCAGCGAGGGAGATATGGTAAGCGTGGTCAACGGAGATAAGGAAGAGTTTACCCGGGGACTAGCCAACTATTCTTCTTCGGAAATAGATAAAGTAAAGGGAGCTAAAACCAAAGATATCAAGCCTATCCTGGGTTATAAATATTACGACGAAGTAATCCATCGTGATAACCTGGTGATATTGTAAAAAGAGAAAATAAAACAGCCACGGATTATCACGGATAAAACCAGTCAAAAGAGATGAAACCACAAGATTACACCAGATTTACACGAGAGAATAACAAAAAATTTAGAAATTATAAGAAAAATCTGGTGATAATCTGTGTAATCTGTGGTTAAAGCTTTCTTGTTTTTAATTTGGGATTTTTATTTTTTTATCCGTGTCCATCCGTGGCTAAATATTTTTTCGGAGAATGAAAAATGGGAATCAGAGAAGATATTGTAGCTCTAGCCGAATTGGCCAAGCAGGCCTCCCGGAAATTAGCTAATTTTTCTACGGACATAAAGAATGCGGCCCTCTTAGCTATGGCCCGCGGACTGAGAAAAGAAGAAAGAAAAATTTTAGCGGAGAACGCTAAGGATGTCCAATCAGCGTCGGAAAAAGGATTATCCCCACCTTTAATTGAGCGTCTTACTTTAAATTCAGCTCGTCTGGAAAGTATGGCCGGAGGACTGGAAGAGGTAGCCAACCTTCCTGATCCGGTGGGGGAAACTATGAAGATGTGGAGGCGGCCCAACGGGCTGGAAATCGGCAAGCGGCGAGTGCCTATAGGGGTGATTGCCCTCATCTATGAATCCCGCCCCAATGTCACCGCCGATGCTGCCGGACTTTGCCTGAAGACCGGCAACAGCATCATTATGCGGGGTGGTTCAGAGGCTATTTTTTCCAACTCTGTTATAAGGCAAGTTCTGTCCCGGGAGGCAGCGGGGGTCGGTATCCCGGAAGGAAGTATCTCTTTTATAGAAACTACCGCTAGAGAAGCCGTCCAGGAATTGCTCCGATTAAACGAGTATATTGACCTGGTCATTCCCCGGGGAGGGGAAGGTTTAATCAGCATGGTAACTAAGAATTCCACCATACCGGTGATTAAACACTATAAAGGACTCTGTCACACTTATGTAGATGAAGGAGCCGATTTAGATATGGCTCTCCGGATAGCCTTTAATGCCAAAGTGCAGCGTCCCGGTGTCTGCAACGCCATGGAAACGCTTCTCATTCATCAGGGGATCGCCGGAAAGTTTCTGCCTCCTCTGGCAAAGAAACTGGAATCCGCCGGCGTGGAGCTAAGAGGCTGTCCTCAGGTGGTTAAGCTCGTTTCCGGAATGAAGGAAGCTAATGAGGAAGATTGGAAGACGGAATATCTAGACCTTATTCTTTCCCTGAAGCTCGTGGCTAATTTAGAAGAGGCGGTGGACCACATTCACCGTTATGGTTCCCGTCATTCGGAAGCTATCGTTACCGGGGATTATCTCACCGCCCGACGGTTTCTGGATGAAGTAGATGCTGCCGCGGTCTATGTCAACGCTTCCACTCGTTTCACCGACGGAGGAGAATTCGGTTTGGGGGCGGAGATGGGTATCAGCACCGAAAAAATTCATGCCCGGGGCCCCATGGGACTGGAAGAACTGACTACCTATAAATATATTATTTACGGAGAGGGACAGATAAAGAATTAAGAATTAAGAATTAAGAATTAAGAATTAAGAATTAAGAATTAAGAAT
>CAZUTJ010000038.1:0-7952 GCA_964622875.1 uncultured bacterium | reverse complement strand
TCTGTGGTTTACTTTTAAAAGGGAGCAAGGAAATGATTAAAATTATTGTTACCGGAGCTTGTGGGAGGATGGGGAAAAGGATTGCCGAGATGATCATTGAGCAAAAAGATATGGAATTAGCGGGAGCGGTAGAGAGGGAAGAGCATCCTTCTCTTGGCCGGGATATAGGAGAAATTCTGGGCCGGGGTCAAACAGGGGTGCTTCTGCAAGATGACCTGAAAAAGGTTATAGATAGGGGTGAAGTGATTATCGATTTTACTCATCCGGAGGCCACCCTGGGTCATCTGAAACTGGCCGGGGAACACCATAAGGCTATAGTTATAGGGACGACCGGGTTCGGCGAGGAGCGGCTTGCCGAGGTTAGGGATTTAGCCAAAAATATTCCCTGCGTCCTCTCCCCCAATATGAGTGTTGGAGTCAACCTCCTCTTTAAGATAGCCGGTCAGGCGGCCAGGGTCTTAGGAGATGACTATGACATAGAAATCGTCGAGGCCCATCACCGCCATAAGAAGGACGCCCCCAGCGGGACAGCTAAGAAATTAGCGGAGATTCTGGCGGAGGCTGTCGGCCGGGACTTGCCAGAGGTAGCCATCTATGGCCGCCAGGGAATAACCGGAGAGAGACCAAAAGAGTCCATCGGCATCCATGCTGTCCGGGGAGGAGATATTGTGGGCGACCACACAGTCATCTTTGCCGGTCCGGGGGAAAGGATAGAGCTTACCCACCGGGCTCATAGCCGAGATGTCTTTGTCTGGGGAGCTATTCGCGCTGCTCGCTTTCTGGCCACTGCTTCCCCGGGATTGTATAGTATGCAGGATATCTTAACACCGCTCAGCAAAAAAATAAAAGATATTTACCACGAAGAACACGAAGTAAATTTTAATAAAAAGAAAATGGGGTGAAAAAAATATCCAGAAATTTTGTTTATTTATAGTATTCTTCGTGAGCTTCATGGTAAAAAGCTCTTGTTATTAAATCCGTCTAATCCGCTAAATCCGCGGTTTAGATTGAATGGCACAGTTCCGAAAGGATAATAACGATGAAAACAGCGGCTAGATTGGATAAAATTCCCCCTTACTTGTTCGTAGAGATGCGGCAGAAGATTGCCGAAGCTAAGGAGAAAGGGCTCGATGTTATCAGCTTAGCCGTGGGGGACCCGGTGGAACCGACTCCGCAGGCGGTGGTGGAAGAGCTATGTCGCCAGGCCCATAAGCCCGAGAACCACCGCTATCCTACTGACGAAGAGAAAGGAATGCTTGCCTTCCGCCAGGCGGTGGCCGATTGGTATGCCGAGCGCTATTCCGTCTCTCTGAATGCGGACACGGAGGTACTGGCTTTAATTGGTTCCAAGGAAGGCTGTCATCACTTTGCTCTGGCTACAGTCAATCCCGGGGATCCGGTTTTAGTCACCGATCCCGGCTATCCGGGCTATCGTCCCAGCATCTGGTTTGCGGGAGGGGAGCCTTATTCTTTGCCCATCCGGCCCAATAACAACTTTCTCCCTCAGTTAAAAGATATCCCCGCCGAAGTAGCCAGGAAAGCCACCGCCATCTACCTAAATTATCCTAACAATCCTACCGGGGCTGTAGCTACGAGAGATTTTTTTGCCGAATTAATTAAATTCGCCCGGGATCATGATATAGTTATTTGCCATGATAACCCCTACAGTGAAATAGTCTTTGAGGGGGAAGAGCCTTTAAGTTTTTTATCTCTACCCGGAGCCAAGGAAGTAGCGGTGGAGCTTAATTCCCTCTCTAAACCCTTTAATATGACCGGCTGGCGAATCGGCATGGCCGTGGGTAATCCCCGGTTAATTGCCGCTATGGCTAAGGTAAAAGAAAATACCGATTCGGGTATTTTCAATGCCATCCAGTTTGCCGGGATAACGGCTCTGAAAGATTGTCAGGACAATATTGAAAAGATGCTTTTCCTTTACCGGCAACGTCGCCAGTTAGTAGTGGAAACCTTAAATTCCCTGGGATGGGATTATCAACCCCCCCCAGGAACTTTCTACTTGTGGGTGCCCACTCCCCAGGGGATGAAATCCCAGGATTTTGCAAATATGTTATTCGATAAAACGGCGGTGGTAGTGCCTCCGGGTTCGGCTTATGGTCAATACGGTGAGGGTTACTTCCGCATATCCCTTACTGTGCCCGATGAGAGATTAACCGCGGCCATGGAACGGTTCAGGAACAACCTATGGCCAAAGTTTTCTTAGGGCTGGGCTCCAACTTAGGGGACAGAGAAAAGAATATTAAAGAAGCGCTGAGGCGGCTTCAGGAAAGCGGGATGGCCAGAGAGATTAAAATTTCCTCCCTTTATGAAGCGGAGCCGGTAGGGGTAAAAAATCAACCCTTCTTCTTGAACGCGGTTCTAAGAATGGAAACTGACCTCTCCCCCCAGGACCTTCTGGATGCTCTCCAGGCCCTGGAGAGACAATTGGGGCGAGAGAAAGGTCGGAAATGGGGACCGAGGATTATAGATCTGGATATTCTCCTCTATAGGAACCTGGTAATGAAAGAAAAAGATTTAGAGATTCCTCACCCTCTCCTGGCCGAACGTTCCTTCGTCCTCATTCCCTTAGCGGAGCTCGCTCCAGAAACCATCCATCCCGTACTGAAAAAGACCGTCTCCGCTTTGCGAGACGAAAAGCTTAATTTAAAAAAACATTGACACCCGGCCTATCTTTGGAATAGAATAAAAAGAGTAATTAATTATTTGAAAAAGCCCAATAAATTGGGCAACTACAAAGACGAGCTGTAGTTGCTTGATTTACTTGTGCCCTGAAGGGTATCAAGCTAATCAACGGATGTTTATACTTTCCTAGACCTTGAAAAAGCCTCATAAATGAGGCAACTACAAAGCAAAAATCATTACTAAGAAAACGTCATTATCCGGCTTGACCGGATAATCCAGAACCTGGATTCCCCGATTAAGCATGCCCTCTGACTTGATCAGGGGGTCGGGGAATGACAGAAAAAGGCGTTTATACTTTCCTGGACCTCAAGTAACCGTTTACGGAACGTTGAAATCAGAAAATGGAAATTGGAAATTTGGCCTTCGCGCTTTTGCACTGTTTTTCCTGATTTCCACTTTCCAATTTCAAGCCGTGAACGGCTACCTATTCAAGTCGGAGAGAAACTGATGACAGAAATGGAGCTTTTCCAGATAAGGCTGGATGAGCGAAGAGGGGAACAACTGATTGTCTTGAGGGAGAAGGAGGGTAACGGCCGGCTGCTTCCTATAGTTATTGGCATCTTCGAGGCTGAGGCTATAAGAATAAAAGTGAAAGGAATGCAGATGGCCAGACCCCTTACCCATGACCTTCTTAAGGATGCCATAGAACAGTTAGGAGCCAGAGTGGAAAGAATAGTAATTGACAATTTAGAGAAAGGAACTTTCTTCGCTAAATTGGTATTGAGAACGATCGCCGGCGAAGAGGTGCAAGTGGATGCCCGACCCAGCGACGCCATTGCTTTGGCCCTGCGAGCGAAGGCCCCCATCTTCGTTGAAGAAGGGGTACTCAGCTTAACGGCCGCTTTGTGAAAGAACTGATGGAAACTACAGGTGAACACAGATAAACACAGAAATAGAATTAAAAAGAGATAAAAAAAGTCTTTGTTAGAGTTTAATCTGTGAAAATCTGTGTCCTCTGTGGTTATGAAGCCTTCTTTTGGTTAAATCCGGGAGAGAAAAGTTGAAGTTCAGGAAAGAAAACCAATTAGAAGCAGTAGAAATTCTCCAGGTAAGCAGGCTTCCGGATCAGGCTTTTGCGGAAGTGAGGACGGCGGAAGGGAAAGTTCAGTGGGAAGAAATTTCCCTAAAAGAGGCCGGCCGGGAAAAGAGGAGATTAAGGCACTACCGGATTATTAAAAAAAGGTTGAGAAAAGACATTGCTCCGGCAATAAGACCGGTTGTCAGATTAGGAACCAATGGTGTGATTGGCTTCGGTTCTAATCTTACCTATAAAGGAATTGGCTCCGACGGTCGTCCCGAATACTGGCATATTCCCACGGCAACTATTCTGGTGGAGGAAGTAGGCTATGCTACCCGCCAGATGGCAGATACTCTCTTAATGTTAAAAGCGAGAAGAGGCTTAATAGGCGGTCGCAAAGCTCGTTCCCGCCTATAAGGGCGGCGCTCTGGTGATGCCCGGGGGCTTGATATAAAAAGATGGAACTCGTAGAGAATATCTCCCGCATGCAATCCCTTTCCCAGAGAATAAGGGAGGAGGGCGGGACCATTAGTTTCGTCCCCACTATGGGCTATTTTCATGAAGGGCACCTCAGCCTCATCCGCCAGGCCCGGAGAAATAGCCAGGCCCTCATCGTAAGCATTTTCGTTAATCCTATCCAGTTTGGCGCGGGCGAGGATTATAAGCGCTATCCCCGTGACTTAGAGCGAGATAAGAAGTTGGCCGAAAAAGAAGGAGTGAATATTCTCTTTGTCCCTTCTGCCAGGGAGATGTATCCTCAGGGATACCACACCTTCATTGAGGTAGAAAAATTAGGGGAATCTCTCTGCGGACGCTCCCGCCCGGGACATTTTCGGGGGGTAGCCACCGTCGTCGCCAAATTATTTAACCTCGTCAGTCCCCAGAGTGCCTACTTCGGCGGGAAGGATGCCCAGCAGGCTTTCCTGATCAAGAGGATGGTTAAGGACCTGAATATGGGTATAGAGATTAAGGTTCTTCCCATTGTCCGGGAGAAAGATGGCCTGGCCTTAAGCTCTCGCAACCGATACCTCAACCCGGAAGAGCGTCAGGCGGCTCCGATTTTATATAAATCTTTGCAGGAAGCTCAAAAGATGTTTAATTCCGGAGAAAGGGATAGCCGCAAGGTCATCCAGCGACTGGAAGAGATGATTGAGAGGGAGAAGCGGTCCCGGATAGATTACATCTCTATCGTTGACAGGGAAACTTTCGAGGACCGGGAAAGAATAGGGGGCAAAACTCTCCTGGCCCTGGCCGTGTGGATAGGGAAGACAAGGCTGATCGATAATCTACCCTTTGAAGCATAAAATTAAAATTTTCAAATTAAAAATTGTTTTTTAAAAGCAGCATAAACCACAAAATTAGCACAAGATTAGCACAGATAAGAATTAAGATTTAATAATCTTTTTATTTTAATTCTTAAAATTCAATCTTGTGATAATCTGTGTAATCTGTGGTTAAAATGTTTTTCTTGGAGGTAAACAGAGATGCAACGAACAATGTGCAAATCCAAAATTCACGGAGCCACAATTACCGAGGCCAATCTAAAATACATCGGCAGCATCACCGTTGACGAAGAGCTGCTTCAGGCCGCGGATATCCTTCCCTATGAGCGAGTGCAGGTGGTGAATCTCCATAACGGAAGCCGGGTGGAGACCTACTGTATGCGGGGTGAGAAGAGCTCGGGAACCATCTGCCTCAATGGCCCGGCGGCCCGCTGGGGTCAGCCTGGAGACACCATCCTGATCATTTCCTATGCCGCTATGGACAGCGAAGAAGCGAAAACCCATAAGCCAAAAATAATCTTCGTGGACGCGAAGAACAGGCCCTGCTCCCCCTCCCTTGAAGCCTAGGAATTAAAATCCCCCTCTTTCCCCCTTTATTAAAGGGGGATGTAAGGGGGATTTAGTTGCGAAGTCTAATTTAAGGGGAGGGGGTAAGGGGAAGGGCGAGGAGAAGAGAAATGAAGCTAAGAATAGGAATCGTTGGCTGTGGGGCCATTGGCCGGGAATTAGGTAAAAACATAAACAGCCGGATTCCCGAAGTGCATTTGGTAGCTATTGCTGATATCAATAAAGAGAAGGCCCGGAAATTAGCCGAGATACTTCTTCCCCACCCCCGGACTCTCTCCCCTGAAGAATTGATTAACCAGGTTGATTTAGTGATAGAATGTGCCTCTTCCTCTGCCTCTGCCGCCCTGGTGGAGAAAACCCTAATTCAGGGCAAAGATATACTGGTGATGAGTGTGGGCGGGCTCTTAGGCAGGGAAAACCTTTTCCAGTTGGCCCAGGAGAAAAATTGTCGGATTTACCTGCCCTCGGGAGCCCTGGCCGGCCTGGACGGAGTTAAAGCCGCCGCTCTGGGCCGAATAGATTCCGTTACTCTGACTACCCGTAAGCCTCTGGCAGGTTTGAAAGGGGCCCCTCACCTGACGAAGAAAGGGATTGACTTAAACTCCCTAACCGAGGAAAAAGTGGTTTTTCGGGGGAGTACCGAGGAGGCCATAAAGGGCTTTCCCAAAAACATTAATGTGGCCGCTACCCTCAGCTTAGCCGGGATAGGAGCAGCTCGGTCCCAGGTAAAAATCATCGCCGACCCCAAAATTTCCCGAAATGTTCATGAGATTAAAGTAGAAGGAGAATTCGGGAAATTAATCAGCCGGACGGAGAACCTTCCCTCTCCTTCTAACCCCAAAACCAGCTTCCTGGCTATCCTCTCCGCCCTGGCCACCCTAAAAACCCTCGTCAGCCCCGTCAGGATAGGCACTTGATTTGAAATTAGAAAATAGAAATTGGAAACTTGACCTTTATGCTTTTGTGTTGTTTTTCCTGGTTTCCAATTTCCAATTTCAAGCCGTGAACGGCTACCGATAATTTAATCAATGCCGGAAGTGCCTCATTCCTGTGAAGGCCATAGCTAAGTTATGCTCATCACAGGCGGCAATTACCTCCTCATCTTTTTTTGAGCCCCCGGGCTGGATGAGGGCAGTAGCTCCGGCTTTGGCAATCTCCTCAACCCCGTCCCTCTGGGGGAAGAAGGCATCAGAGGCTACCACCGTCCCTTTAAGGGGCAAGTTGGCCTTCATCACGGCTAACTTACAGGAATCCACTCGGCTCATCTGGCCGGCTCCGATACCTACCGTCTGGTCCCGGGTGGTGAAGACGATAGCATTGGATTTTACCTGTTTAACCACGCGCCAGGCGAAAAGAAGGGCCGGGAATTCTTCCTCGGTTGGTTTCCTCGCGGTAACCACTTTCAGAGCCGAGGTCTCCAGCCTCTGCCTATCTACCTCCTGGGCCAATAGTCCTCCGCCTACTTTCTTCAAATCCAGCTCAGCTGCCGATAGTCGGTTATCAGTCCTGGTCAAATCCACCTCTAACAGCCTGATAGCTTCTTTCCCCTTCAATATTTCTAGGGCCTCCTCTTCAAAACCGGGGGCGATAACCGCCTCCACGAAGGTCTTATCTATCTCGGCGGCGGTATCCCGGTCCACCTTGCGGTTGAAGCCGACCACGCTCCCAAAAGCAGAGACCGGGTCACATTCCCGGGCCCGGCAGTAGGCTTCCGCAAGACTCCCTCCTCCGGCTAAGCCACAAGGATTGGTATGCTTGATAATCACGGCCATTATTTCCTCAAACTCCTTTACTGCTTTCAGGGCTGCATCTAAATCAAGAATATTATTAAAGGAAAGCTCTTTCCCATGAAACTTTCGCGCTCCGGCCACTGTCCCCCTCAGTCCGGTTAATTCTCTATAGAAAGCAGCAGACTGGTGGGGGTTTTCCCCATACCTTAAATCCTGCGCCTTCTCAAAAACAGGCTGGAAGAGAGTCGGGAAGGGAGAAACAGTCTTCTCTATCTGCTCCTGAAGAAAATTGCCGATGGCTATATCATATTTAGCCGTCTGCTGGAAAGCCGCTGTCGCCAGACGCTGACGGGTCTCCCGGCTAACCTGACCGTCGTTTTCCTTTAACTCCCGGAGGAGGTTAGCATATTCATCCGGCTCGCTAACCACGATCAGGCTCTCATAATTCTTGGCTGCCGAACGGAGCATGCTGGGTCCGCCAATGTCTATGTTTTCTATGGCCTCTGCTAATTTTACCCCCGGCTTGGCAATTGTCTCCTCAAAAGGGTAGAGGTTGACTACCACCAGATCAATAAGCTCTATCCCCTGTTCCTGCACCTGCCTCATATGCTCCGGGCTATCCCGCCGGGCCAGCAGCGCTCCGTGCACCCGGGGATG
>CAZUTJ010000037.1:0-8088 GCA_964622875.1 uncultured bacterium | reverse complement strand
AGGAGGATTAAAATAATGGAGAAAAAAGTGGGGTTTGGAATTGTTGGTTGTGGGGTGATTGCTCCCTGGCACCTGAAAGGAATCGCCCGGACAGAAGAAGCTCAATTAGTAGCTGTCTGCGATGAGGTAGAGGAGAAGGCCCGGAAGATGGGAGAGGAAGAGAAGGTAGAGTGGTACACCGACTATCAGAAGATGCTGGAGAGGCCCGACCTAAATGTTGTCTGCCTCTGTACCCCCAGTTCGCTCCATTCTGCCGGGGCCGTGGCCGCCGCCCGGGCCGGGAAACATATTCTCACCGAGAAACCCATGGCGGTTAGCTTGAGCGATGCCGATCGTATGATCGAGGCTGCTCATAAAGCCGGAGTGAAGTTAGGGGTTATCTTTCAGCGCCGGGCGCAGGATATATTCCTGAAAGTCAAAAGAGCCCTTGAAGAGGGGGAACTGGGAAAGCTCGTCCTGGGTGACATCTATATGAAATACTACCGCAGCCAGCAATATTACGACAGCGGTGCCTGGCGGGGGACCTGGGAATTTGATGGAGGAGGGGCCTTAATGAACCAGGGTATTCATATCATTGATCTCCTCCAGTGGTATATGGGCCCGGTGGATACTATTTACGGTTATGCCGAGACCCTGGCCCGGAAGATAGAGGTGGAGGATACCTCCGTAGCCGTTCTCAAGTTCAAGAGCGGGGCCCTGGGGGTGATTGAAGGCACCACCTCGGTCTATCCGGAGACTATACCTCACCGCCTGGAACTTCATGGGGATAGGGGCTCCATAATGATCGAAGGAGAGGGGATAAAAAGGTGGGAGGTTAGGGGCGAGGAGGGAAAGGTCTTAAGCAAGTTAGAGAAAATAGAAGAGGAGGGAAAGGCCATCACCAGTCCCACCGATATCGGGATGGAAGGGCACATCAAACAGATAGGAGATATGGTAGAAGCTATCAAAGAGGATAGAGAGCCAATAATTAGCGGAGAGGAGGGACGAAAGTCTATCCAGATAATTCTAGCCATCTACCAGTCGGCAAAGACAGGAAAACCGGTTAAATTAATAGGACGCAGATTTTCGCAAGACTAACACAGATAATAATTATTTATTTAATGGTAGGGGCGAACGGCCGTTCGCCCCTACTCCAAACAGATGTGGGGGGAATTGCTCGAGGTTGAGATTTTTGATCCTGGCTGACAAGCCAGCTAATCTCTCTCCAACCTATAATCGTTTTTTGCCTTTGCTAATAGGGAGAGGTCTGTTCTGAAGTAGATATTTTTCACTACGTTATGGTATAATACCTGCTGCCCCCATCCAAATCCTGTTACCCACCATTTTTCCTGAAATTCGCGCCATGGTCAGTAAAACCCTGGCTTTCTCTTCCCCCTACTGGCTGCGTTACAGGAACAAAGTGAGGCATTTCTTGACGCTCCGGAGTTAGTATGGTAAATTGTAGCTACTCAGGTTCAGGGTTCAAGGTTAAACCGATTAAAATTGAACGCTTAGGAAGCAATCATGGGCCTAACAACCTGAGTAGTTATGGTAAATTAATCCGGGGTAAAAAAAGGGGGGGTTGCGGAGTTTTCTTGCCGCTTAGAAAAGTATAAGCATCTGTTGATTAGCTTGATACCCTTCAGGGCACAAGTAAATCAAGCCACTACAGTTTGTCTTTGTAGTTGCCCAATTTATTGGGCTTTTTTGTGGAAATAGGGAGTAAAGAATGGATTATCGAGAGACTCTTAATTTGCCGAAGACGAAATTTCCCATGCGGGCAAATTTGGCTAAACGGGAGCCGGAAATTCTTCAGTTTTGGGAGGAAAATCATATTTATGAGGCCCTAAGGGAAAAGTCCTACGGGAAGCCGAAATATGTTTTGCATGATGGCCCTCCTTATGCTAACGGAAATGTCCATCTCGGCACGGCTATGAATAAAATCTTGAAGGATATCATTGTCAGATATAAATCCCTGCGGGGATACGACAGTCCTTATGTGCCGGGTTGGGATTGCCACGGTTTGCCTATAGAACATCAGGTGATGAAATCGTTGTCGGAGGAGAAGAAAAATTTAAGCCAACTGGAAATAAGGAAGAAGTGCCGTTCTTTTGCGGAGAAGTTTGTGAATATTCAGAAAAAGCAGTTCAAAAGATTAGGGGTTTTTGGGGAATGGGACCATCCTTATTTGACCATGAATCGTGATTATGAAGCTAAAATTATCCGGGTTTTTGGGGAGTTGTGGAAGCAGGGACTTATTTATAAGGCTCTCAAGCCTGTTCATTGGTGTATTCGTTGCCAGACAGCTTTAGCGGAGGCAGAGGTGGAGTATGCTGAGCACCGGTCTCCCTCTGTTTATGTTAAATTTCCCCTGGTGGAAGCCACTAAAAAAACAGAAAGCATTCTTATCTGGACGACTACTCCCTGGACTTTGTGGGCTAATCAGGCGGTTGCGGTTCATCCTGAGTATGAATATGCTTATGTAAATTATCAGGGGGAAACTCTGATTTTGGTTAAAGATATGGTAGCTGTAGTCATGAAAAAAGCCGGGCGGGAAGAATATCGGATTATAAAGACAGTTTTCGGGAAGGAATTAGCCGGGCGGCAATATCAGCACCCCCTGACGGGTAAAGTTTGTCCGATAATTAGGGGAGAGACCGTGGTTAAGGATGAGGGTAGCGGCTGTGTGCATATTGCTCCCGGACATGGAGAAGCTGATTATGAGCTGGGGCTTAAGCATAAGTTACCGATTTATGCGCCTGTTAACGAGCAAGGTTGTTTTACTCAGGAGGTGGGAGACTGGGCGGGAAAAAATGTTTTCCAGGCCAATCAACCCATAGCGGAAAGGCTAAAAAAAGAGGGTTTTCTCCTGCACGAGGAAGCTCTTAGTCACTCCTATCCTCATTGCTGGCGCTGTAAAGATGCGGTTATTTTTCGGGCTACGGAGCAATGGTTTATCTCCATTGATTATCAGGAATTTCGGGAGAGGGCTTTAAAGGAAGTAAGTAAAGTTCGTTGGATTCCTCATTGGGGGGAAAACAGGATGCGGGGGATGCTGATCACGCGTCCGGATTGGTGTATTTCCCGTCAGCGGGTTTGGGGGGTTCCTCTTCCCATCTTCTATTGTCGGGAATGCCATCAGGAGCTAAAATCTGAGAAAGCCCTGGAGGCGGCAGAGAGGCTTATGGCTCAAAAAGGAAGCGATGCCTGGTTTTTGAGGGAAGCGGAGGAAATATTGCCTGTGGATCTATGCTGCCCTGATTGTGGCCGGAGAAATTTCCGTAAGGAGATGGATATTCTGGATGTCTGGTTCGAATCGGGAGTGAGTCATCAGGCTGTTTTGAAAGACAATGAGAAGCTTTCCTATCCGGCTGACCTTTATTTAGAGGGGAGCGACCAGCATCGGGGCTGGTTTCAAACTTCGCTCCTTACCGCTATGGGGGTGGCCGGGGGGGCTCCTTACAAAACGGTGCTTACCCACGGCTTTATGGTGGATGGGGAAGGGCGGAAGATGTCTAAGTCCCGGGGTAATTTGATCTCTTCGGAAGAGGCGGTAGAAAGATTTGGGGCCGACATTATTCGGCTCTGGGTGTCCTCGGAAGATTATCGCAATGATATCGCCTTTTCTGAAGAAATTCTTGCTCATATAGTGGAGGCCTATCGGCATATTCGCAATAGCTGCCGCTTTATCTTAGGAAATATTGAAGATTTTGACTACGCTAAAGATGAAGTGGAATACAGTAATTTACTGGAGATTGATCGTTGGGCTCTTTCCCGATTGGCTAATTTAGTGACCAGGACGACCGAAGCTTATGATGATTTCATCTTTCATCGCCTTTACCACGATCTGCATAATTTTTGCGTTGTAGATCTCAGTGCTTTCTATTTTGATATTCTTAAAGACAGGCTCTATACCTTTGCCGCAAATTCCCCGGGAAGGCGCTCGGCGCAAACGGTACTTCACAAGATTCTGCTAACTCTCGTGCGACTGATAGCCCCTCTTCTTCCTTTTACGGCAGAAGAGATTTGGGGCCATCTTGCTCGGAAAGACGAGAATGTGGCCAGTATCCATTTATCCTCCTGGCCGCAGTTGCCCGATGATTATCTTGACGCTAATTTAGAGGAGAGATGGAAGGAGCTTCTCCGTATTAGAGAAGAGGTGTATCGGGCTTTAGAAAAAGCCCGAAATGAGAAGGTGCTTGGTAATTCTCTGGAGGCAGAAGTAACTATCTTTTCTACTTCCCCGGAAAAGACCTTTTTTCTGAAAGGATACGAGGAGCAGTTGCCAACTATCTTTATTGTCTCCCGAGTGGAGTTAAGAGAGGCGGAGAAAGGTTTACCGGAAGGAGTTGCTCCCGGTGAAGAAATAAAGGAATTAGGGGTGAGGATAAAGAAAGCCCCTGGGGATAAATGTCAACGCTGTTGGACTTATAGCGAGACAGTAGGGGAAAGTCAGGAGCATCCCACTGCCTGCCGGCGTTGCTTAGAGGCGATAATTACTAAATGACAAATGACAAAATCCAAATGACAAATAAGTGATAATTACTCAGGTTGCCAGGTTCACGGTTGGTTGCCTTATCTTCATACTTGTGCTGAGCTTGCCGAAGCCTGGTTTATCTTCATCGTTTTCTAACCGTGAACCTGGCACTTATCCCCTTTTACAAAAGTCGGCCCAGGTAGATAGCTCCGATGAATCCCATAAGAGTGAGAAGGTTGACGGTTACTCGCAGCCCAAAGGTGAAATCCAGGATGTATAGGTTGATGTGCCGGGGGTCAAAACCAAGCTCTATCCCGGCGATAAATAGTTGGTGAATGAGGCTAGCCTCGTCCTGAAAAAACAGTCCGATGATTTCTGCTATAATGCTCCCAATTAAAGCCCCAATGATGAGAACGAGTAACCAGAAACCGAGCCTTTTTCCCATTCCTCCCCTCCCTGTTCTTCTCCTTACCATATTTGCACCTCCTTAGTGATTAGAGCGCCAGGGCATTAGAGCGCCAGGGTACCAGTGTATTGTGACGCAAATTTCTACCGCTGCAGTTGAGGTAGTGTAGGGGCTTGTCCCCGTTCTCTACGCCCATAAAGGGCTACACTACCAAATAATACAAAACTAATGTTACAGTGCACTAGTGTATTAGAGTGTTAAAGCGTTAGTAGTTGTTCACGGAATGACGCGTTAACAGATACTTCCCCCTTTCATAAAGGGGGATTGAGGGGGATTTGAAATGCCATCGTGACCCGGGGACCCGGAAATCCCCCCCTAACCCCTCTTTGGCAAGGGGGGGGACACATGGAGACCATGAATGGTTACATTTGCCTTTCCTCTTCCTGACTCTTGACCTTCGTGATTAATGTCTGGATTGCCCGGTCAAGCCGGGCAATGACAAATTTTTATTGTTCACTGTTCACTGTTCACTGTCCACTCCCGACGCAGGGAGGGGTAGCTTAACCAGGCACTTAGGGGGGCATTTTTCTACGCATTTTCCGCATCCGTTGCAGTAGTTGTAATCTATTTGAGCCAGGTTGTTTTCTATGGTAATGGCCTTCTTAGGGCAAATCTTAGCGCAAATACCGCAGCCGATGCATCCCACCTTGCAAGCAGCTCTTACCTGCCTGCCTTTTTCTTGAGATTTACAGAAAATATGGACGGAAGATTTTTCCAGGGTAAGAGAGAGTGTTCCCCGGGGGCAAGCAGTAACACATTTCCCGCAGCCTGTGCAAAGAGACTCAGCGATTATCGGTAATCCCTCCTTGCTCAAACCAATTGCCCCGAAGGGGCAGACTCCCATGCAGGTGCCTAGCCCCAGGCACCCATAGGAACAGATTTTATGTCCCCCAAAAAGGAGTGCTGCCGCTCGACAATTATTTGCTCCTTGATAAATAAATTTTTCTACTGCTGCCTTCCCTCCCTGGCACTGGAGTCTGGCCACTTTCCTTTCTTTAAATTTCGTTTCTATGCCCATGATGTTACCCAGGTTAGCAGCCACCTCTGCCCCTCCCGGGGCACACCCGCCCGGCTCAACTTTCCCTGCGGCTACCGCCTCTGCGAATCCGCAGCAGCCGGCCATTCCGCAGGCACCACAATTCGCTCCCGGGAGAACCTCCAATATGTTTTCTACCCTGGGATCAATCTTAACGGCAAATTTTCGTGAGGCCAACCCCAACCCCAACCCGAAAAAGAGCCCTAAAGCCCCCAGGATAATTATAGCCGGTAACAGCATTACGTCCACTAATGCTTCCCTTTCAAAATGTAAATACTCGGCCACTAAGACACCAAGACACCAAGATAAACAAGGAATTTGTCATTTGTTCAAAAGCAAAAAAGATATAACCACGGAAACACGGAAGTTAGGAAACACGGAAAAATGCCCTTAGAATTTAAAAAAACTTATCTGTTAATCCTTATTCCGTGCTTCTGTGGTAAGCTTTAAACTTTTTAGAATTAACGAATAATCTTAGTGTTCTTAGTGTCTTTGTGGTAATAGCCTTGAGTAGTTACTAATTACTCCACAATCAATCCCAGGAATCCCATAAAAGCCATAGACATTAAGCCGGCGGTGATGAAGGCAATAGGGATTCCTTTCAAAGATGGAGGAATTCGGGCTAGCTCCAGCCTCTCCCGGATCCCCGACATAAGAAGCATGGCCAAAGTAAATCCTATCCCGGCACCGAACCCCTGGACCAGAGACTTCCAGAAACTAATTGAGACGGCTTGCCCCTCGGGGAGGAAAAGATCTATATTAAGAATAGTTACTCCCAAAACAGCACAATTGGTGGTAATCAAAGGTAAGTATATTCCCAGAGAGCGATAAAGCGAGGGATTAGTTTTTTGGATAACCATTTCTACTAATTGTACCAGAGTAGCGATGGTAAGAATAAAAGCAATGGTGCGCAAGAACCCTAAGTTATGGGGCACCAGGAGAAAGTGGTAGATAGGCCAGGTGACGGAGGAAGCCATAGTCATCACGAAGACAACCGCTAATCCCATCCCCAGAGCGGATTTACTTTGTCGGGACACTCCCATATAAGGACAAAGCCCCAGGAAGCGGGAGAGAACGAAATTATTTACAAAAACAACCCCCATAAATATGAGAAGAAGTGATCTTGCCGTCTCCATAGGTTGATTCCCTAACCCGAACAAGTCGGAATTAAAAATTTCAAAATCCAAAATCCAAATGTCAAATAAAATCCAAATGTCAAGGTTTTGTCTTTTGTAACTACCCAGGCTGCCAGGTTCACGGTTAGTTACTTTATAGAGTATTTGGTTTATAATGGTTAAGTGGATACATATTTACTGCTCAACTATTCAACTACCTACTCTCCTTTAGCTTTTTTCCCTTTAACCCTGAACCGTGAACCCCTGAACCTTGAACCCGGGTAATTACTTTTTTATTCCGGCGAAGATTGAAAAGTCCCATAAGAAGCCCCAGAGTAAGAAAGGCTCCCGGAGGAAGAAGCATTAGACCCATCGGCTCAAAATTTGGAAAAATCAAGAGATCCAGCAATCTTCCCGATCCCAGGATCTCCCGAATAGCGGAAATAAGAAGCAGGGCTAAGGTGAACCCTATTCCCATGCCCAGGGCATCGGCCAGGGAGCGGAGAAGATAATTTCTTGAGGCAAAGGCTTCTGCTCTCCCCAGGATGATGCAATTTACTACTATCAAAGGAATAAATATGCCCAGAGAGCGGGCTAACTCCGGACTGAAAGCACCCATCATCTGCTCTACTATAACTACAAAGGTAGCGATAACCACAATGAAGCAAGGGATACGGATGCGAGCGGGAATGAATTTTCTCAGCAGGGAAATAATCAAGTTAGAGCCAAGGAGAACGAAAGTAGCCGCTATTCCCATCCCCAGGCCGTTTTTCACCGAGACCGAAACAGCCAAAGCCGGACAGAGTCCCAGCAAGAGGACAAAAACAGGGTTTTCCTGAAAAAACCCTTTAGTTAACTCTCTTTTTAATGTGGTCATACTTACTTCTCCGGTATAACTCTCAACCATTCACGGGCTGAAAACGCAGCGGGTAATTATTACGGAATTCAGAATTCAGGAGCCAGAATTCAGAATACTGATTTTAGAATATCTAGTGCTCTGTAATATTAGTTTTGC
>CAZUTJ010000036.1:0-8102 GCA_964622875.1 uncultured bacterium | reverse complement strand
TAGCGCACTTGACTGGGGGTCAAGGGGTCAGCGGTTCAAATCCGCTCGCCCCGATCATAAAGTAACTACTCATCCACTAAGGCACTAAGGCACAAAGTAAACAAAGAAATTTAGTAATTACTAGTGCCTTGCGACATTAGTTCTGACGCATTTTGTTTGTTATTCCCGCGAAAGCGGGAATCCAGGCTGTAACTATGAATTCTGGATTGCCCGGTCAAGCCGGGCAATGACAGGAATTTATGTCACAGAGCACCAGGCTAAAGACCGAAGGTGGAGGGCAAAGGACTAAAGTAAACTAACAACCCTCAGCCTATTCACCTAAAGTAGTTACAAAAAAGTATAAAAGAATTATTCTGTAATCTTAGTGTCTTGGCGCCTTTGTGGCCATACTTGAGTAGTTACAATTTAAAATTGAATTTTTAAGAAAAGGAGTAAAAGAAGTGGCAAAACTTAACCCCTTCAAGATTACCCAAAGGCAGTTGGATGAGTGTGCAAAAATTCTGAAGTTAGATACAAATGTACAGGTAATTCTTCGAGTTCCGATGCGTGAACTTCACCTATCGTTACCGGTGCGTATGGATGATGGTACCATCCGTATGTTTCAAGGTTTCCGGGTTCAATACAACGATGCGAGAGGCCCAACAAAGGGAGGAATTCGATTTCATCCTGATGAAACAATTGATACCGTGCGGGCCTTAGCAGCCTGGATGACCTGGAAATGCGCCCTCCTTGATCTACCTCTGGGAGGAGCAAAAGGCGGGGTTATCTGCAATCCCAAAGAAATGTCTCGGGGTGAGTTAGAACGTTTAAGTCGGGCGTATATACAAGCAATATATCAGTTCATTGGCCCGGACAAAGATATTCCCGCCCCTGATGTCTATACAAACCCTCAAACAATGGCCTGGATGATGGATGAGTATTCAAAAATTGCCGGTAAAAATCAATTTGGTGTTATCACCGGCAAGCCGCTTGGTCTCGGTGGCTCCGCTGGACGAGGTGACGCCACCGCTCGGGGAGGAATATACACCATTCGTGAAGTAGTCAGGCAATGTGGGATGGATCCTAAGAACGCTACTGTTGCTGTGCAAGGTTATGGAAATGCTGGATACCATGCTGCCTCTCTGGCTAAATCTCTTTTAGGCGGTAAAATAGTAGCTGTTAGTGATAGCAAGGGGGGAATACTTAGCCGGGAAGGGTTTGATCCCCGGGTAGTTTGGGAACATAAGGCTAAGACCGGTTCAGTGATTGGCTTTCAAAACACTAAAGGTATTTCCAATGAAGAACTTTTGGAACTTGAAGTGGATATACTTATTCCGGCTGCTTTAGAAAATGTTATCACAGAAAAAAATGCGCCCAATGTTAAAGCTAAGATTGTTGCCGAATTAGCCAATGGTCCAACCACACCGGAGGCAGATGATATTCTATATAAAAAAGGTATTCATGTAATACCTGATTTTTTGTGCAATGCCGGTGGGGTAACAGTTTCATGTTTTGAGATGGCGCAAAACTTCTATATGCACTTCTGGGACGAAAAAGAAATTCATGGGCGCCTGGATAAGAAAATGACTACTGCTTATCATTCGGTGCTCAATACATCCAGAAAATATAACATAAATATGCGACAAGCTGCCTATGTTGTTGCTATTGAACGGGTGGTTGAAGCAATGGAACTTCGCGGTTGGGTTTAATTTATGTGCTCATTGAAGGAGTAAAAAAGTGAAAAAGACGGGAGCGGAAATCATCGTTGATGCTTTGCTAAAGGAAGGGGTGGATACGGCCTTTGGTATCCTGGGAGGAGCTATCCTTCCGCTATTCGATGTCTTGTATGATGCCCCTTTAAGATTTATCCTCACCAAGCACGAGCAGGGAGCCGCCCATATGGCTGATGGCTATGCCCGGGCAACGGGAAAAGTGGGTGTCTGTCTAGCTACTTCGGGACCGGGAGCCACCAATCTGGTTACCGGAATTGCTACCGCCAACATGGATTCTGTTCCCCTCGTGGCTATAACCGGGCAGGTATTCACTACCATGATTGGAAACGATGCCTTCCAGGAAGCTGATGTTACCGGGATTACCCGTCCCATTACCAAGCATAATTATCTGGTGAAGGAGGTTAAAGATTTGCCCCGGGTGATGAAGGAAGCTTTCCATATTGCCTCCACGGGAAGGCCGGGCCCGGTGCTTATTGATGTTCCCAAGGATGTCCAGGCAACTGAGACCGAATACAGCTATCCCCGGAAGGTGGAGATGAAAAGTTATCGGCCCACCTATTCCGGCCATCCCCAGCAGATCAGGAAAGCTGCTGTGGCCATTCACCAGGCCTCTAGACCCATAATCTATGCCGGGGGAGGGGTAATTATTTCAGGTGCGGCTTCGCAATTAACGGAGTTAGCTAAGAAAGCCCATATTCCCGTAACTACAACGCTTATGGGTTTAGGCGGTTTTCCGGAGACGGATTCTCTTTCCCTGGGGATGTTAGGAATGCACGGGACTCATTATGCTAACTATGCCATTATGGAATCAGATTTAATTATTGCTATTGGAGCCCGGTTCGATGACCGGATTACCGGGAGGCTCGATGAATTTGCCCCTCATTCCCGGATTATCCATATTGATATAGACCCTTCCTCCATCAGCAAGAATGTTAAGGTAGACATTCCTATAGTTGGAGATGTGAAGAAAGTTCTCCAGGAGCTGAATAAACTG
This sequence comes from uncultured bacterium, assembly GCA_964622875.1. Taxonomy (GTDB): domain Bacteria; phylum NPL-UPA2; class NPL-UPA2; order NPL-UPA2; family JAADIA01; genus CAZGXS01. The sequence continues at coordinate 5,396 of CAZUTJ010000036.1, read as the reverse complement.
ATCAAGAAAGGGGACTATGCTTCCTGGCATAAGAAGATCAGGGAATGGAAGAAGGAGTATCCGCTTGCCTATGAGGGTAAGGGAGAACTCAAACCCCAGTTTGTCATTGAGGAAATTTATAAGGTTACTAAGGGAGAGGCCATTATCTGCACTGAGGTAGGGCAGAACCAGATGTGGGCCGCTCATTTCTATAAATATACCCGGCCGCGCACTTTTCTTTCCTCGGGAGGATTGGGGACAATGGGTTACGGTTTCCCGGCTGCTATTGGAGCGCAGCTCGGGTGTCCGAATAAGGTGGTCTTTGATATCGCCGGCGACGGGAGCTTCCAGATGAACATTCAGGAGCTGGCTACGGCGGTCATCAATAAGCTTCCGGTCAAGGTGGCTATCCTCAACAACGGTTATTTAGGGATGGTGCGCCAGTGGCAGGAATTGTTCTACAAGAAGCGCTATTCTTATACCAGTTTGGCCGGAGGGCCGGACTTTGTGAAGGTAGCTGAGGCTTATGGAGCCATCGGCATTCGGGTGACGAAAAAAGCAGAAGTGAATCCGGCTATCAAGAAAGCTCTTTCCATATCCAAGCCGGTGGTCCTTGATTTTCATGTGGCTGCGGAAGAGAATGTTTTCCCCATGGTTCCCGCCGGGGTAGCCGTCAATCAGATGATCAGCGGAATGGCCTAAGATAATAAAATGACAAATGTCAAAATCCAAATGACAAATAAATGACAAAACTCAAATGACAAATGACAAATAAAAAATCTTATAACCACAGATTACACAGATTATCACCAGATTGGATTTTAAGAATTTAAAGGATTCATTTGACATTTGGATTTAATGGATTCATTTGGATTTTGACATTTGTTATTTGGATTTACCGGATTTATCCGGTATTTGGATTTTACCAGGAGGTTTGGCATGAAACATACTATTTCTGTTTTGGTGGAGAATAAATCCGGGGTTTTAGCTCATATCTCCACTCTTTTTAGCGCCCGGGGATTTAACATTGGCAGCCTGGCGGTGGGGGAAACGGATGATCCGGCGATCTCCAGAATGACTATAGTTCTGGATGCCGACGAGAGAATATTGGAGCAGGTAATTAAACAACTCCACAAACTCATTGATGTCATTAAGGTTCAGGACCTCACTGGTCAGAACTTCATTGACCGGGAGTTAGTTCTGGTGAAGGTGAATGCTACCCCGACCACTCGCGCCCAGATAATGCAGATTGTGGATATCTTCCGGGCGAGGATAGTCAATACCAGTTCCAGGACTCTGACGATTGAAATAACGGGAGATACGGAAAAGATAAAAGGGATGCTGGAGCTTCTCCGGGAGTTTGGCGTTAAAGACATCGTGCGCACAGGCAAAATTGCCCTGGCCCGAGGGGATAAGTGAGACAAGAAGTCATTGGGGGGGCTATCCCAGATTTACGGAGCATTAGCTCGTAGAATCGGGACTGTCCCCGGAAGAGGGTTCAATAATTTTTGCATACTCCGCGGAGTTAATTCGCACCGATCACTTAGCTACGCTAAGTGATGTTACTCCTTGCTTAGACAAGTTGAAATTTTCTCCGATAATTTCAGCTTAAGCTTCGGAGTTAATTCGCACTTATCACTTAGCTACGCTAAGTGATGTGCTCATTAAGGAGGAAGTAAAAATGGCTAAGATGTATTATGATAAGGATGCGAATCTGAAAGTCTTAAAAGGGAAAAAGATTGCCATCATTGGCTATGGGATTCAGGGACATGCCCAGGCCCAGAATTTAAGGGACAGCGGGATAGAGGTCCTGGTCAGCGATTTAAAGAATAGTTCCAACTGGAAACAGGCTAAGAAAGATGGTTTCCAGCCCCAGGAAGCAGGAGAGGCGGTAAAGAAATCGGATATTATCCAGATTTTAACTCAGGACGATGTCCAGGCTAAGGTATATGAAAGCCAGGTTGCTCCCGGGTTGAAGAAAGGGAAGGCCCTCGTCTTTTCCCATGGGTTCAATATTCACTATGGACAGATTGTCCCTCCCTCTAATGTAGATGTCCTCATGGTAGCTCCCAAGGGTCCGGGAAGTCTGGTGAGGGAGATGTTTCTTAAGGGAGGGGGAGTTCCTTGCCTCCTGGCCATCCATCAGGACTGGACCGGGAAAGCCAAGCAGCTCGGTCTGGCCTATGCCCGGGCCATCGGCGGAACGAAGGCCGGGGTCATTGAGACAACTTTTGCTGAAGAAACAGAGACGGATTTATTCGGGGAGCAGGCCGTCCTCTGCGGAGGAGTCTCGGAATTAATTAGGGCTAGTTTTGACACTTTGCTGGAGGCCGGTTATCAGCCGGAGATTGCTTACTTTGAATGCCTGCACGAGCTGAAACTCATCACCGATATGATTCATCTCAGGGGAATCAGCGGCATGAGAGATCGGGTAAGCGATACCGCTGAATATGGAGATTTAACTCGGGGAAAGAGGATAATTACCGAGGAAACCAGAGCGGAGATGCAGGATATCCTTCACGAAATTCAATCGGGCGAGTTTGCTCGGGAATGGATTCTGGAGAATAAGGTCAACCGTCCCGTCTTCAATGCCCTGGCAAAGAAGGATGCCGAACATCCCATTGAGAAAGTAGGCAAGAAACTACGGGGGATGATGAGCTGGTTAAAATGAAGAAAGAAAAAATCATTATTTTCGATACCACTTTACGGGATGGGGAACAGTCGCCGGGAGCCAGCCTCAACATTAAGGAGAAGATAGAGATTGCCCGGCAGTTAGCCCGGCTCAAGGTGGATGTCATTGAGGCCGGTTTTCCTATTTCTTCAGAGGGAGACTTCCAGGCCGTCAACCAGATTGCCAAAATGGTAAAAGGACCGGTAATTGCCGGACTGGCGCGCATCTTAAAGAAGGATATCGACCGTTGCTGGGAAGCAGTGCGTCCGGCAAAGAAATCACGTATTCATACCTTCGTAGGAACCTCTCCTGTTCATCGGGACCATATCCTGCGCAAATCGGCCAAAGAAGTTCTGAAGATGGCTGTCGAGGCGGTGAAAGTGGCCCGAGGATATACGGAAGATGTCGAATTCTCAGCTATGGATGCCACCCGCACCGAGTGGGATTATCTCTGTGAGATTATAGAGAAGATTATTGAGGCCGGAGCGACGACGGTGAACATTCCCGATACGGTAGGTTATGCTCTGCCCGAGGAATTCGGCCGGTTGATAAGGGATATCTGTGAACAGGTACCCAACATCAGGAAAGCCGTTATCAGCGTTCATTGCCACGACGATCTGGGCCTGGCGACGGCTAATTCTCTCTCTGCCGTTATCCAGGGCGCTCGACAGGTAGAGTGTACTATAAACGCTCTGGGAGAACGGGCCGGTAATGTCTCCCTGGAAGAAATGGTTATGGCCCTGCGGACAAGGCCGGATTTTTTCAAGAAGCATGCTACTCAGATTAACACTAAGGAGATTTACCGCACCAGTCGCCTGGTTAGTCATCTTACCGGGGTGCCTATCCAGCCTAATAAGGCCATTGTGGGAGAGAATGCTTTTGCCCACAGCTCGGGGATTCATCAGGATGGTATCCTCAAGAAACGCACCACCTTCGAGATAATGACGCCGGACTCTATAGGTCTTAAAGAGAGCAAGGTGGTCCTCACCAGCCGTTCGGGAAGACATGCTTTAAGCCATCGGCTGGAAGAGTTAGGCTACAAGCTGAAGGCTAAAGAACTGGATCGGGCTTACCAGGAGTTCGAGCGGTTAGCGGATAAGAAGAAAGAAATCTTCGACGAGGATTTAGAAGTCATAGTTCAAGACGATATCTCGGCTATCCCCGAAACCTTCCATTTAGAATATATCCATACCACCAGCGGCAGCCAAACGGTTCCCACGGCTACCATCAAACTGAAGAAAAAAGGAAAGATTGTTGAGGATGCAGCCTGCGGGGATGGCCCGGTGGATGCGGCCTATAAAACCATCGATAGAATCACCGGGATAAAAGGAAAGCTCCTCGATTATTCATTAAGAGCGGTAACCAGCGGCAAAGATGCCCTGGGAGAAGTTACCGTAAAGATAAAAGAAGGGAAGGAAATCTCCGTCGGAAGAGGAACAAGCACTGATATTATAGAAGCCAGCGCCAAAGCCTACCTCAATGCCGTCAATAAATTAGTGTATAAGAGAAAAGCTAAGTCCCGAGGATAAATTATGGTCGAAATACCTGGTCTGGAGCACAATAGATTAAGAGATATCTGCAAACAGAGTAATCTATCTCTGGTTGTCCTCTTTGGCTCCTACAGCCGGGGGCGGGCTGATAAGAATAGCGACCTTGATTTAGCCGTGATGGTTGATAAGAAGATCATCAATGATGATTTGGAGTTTTCCTTACTGACAACCTTTGTTAACCTCGTCCAGAGGGATAACCTGGATCTGGTGCTCCTGAACAGGGCTGACCCTCTTCTTCAATCTCAAATAGCCTGTTACGGCACTTTACTTTATGAAAAATCACCCGGGCTGTTTAATTGGTTCAAGGTTCAAGCTATGAAAAACTACGATGATGCGCAAAAATTTATTCAGTTGGGGGAAGCCTATGTTCACAATTTTCTGAAAGGGAAAAGGTCCCATGTCAAACGAAGATGTCATCCGCCGCAAGTTAGTTAAGATAAGCGAATATTTAGGAGAACTTGAGCCCATTACCAGGTTCAGTCTGGAGGAATACCGAAAAAACTATTTCACCAAACATACGGCTGAACGTTTGATCGAGCTTATCGTGGAAGCAGCGGTGGATATTAACGGCCTGATGGCCGTAGAATTGGGGGAAGCTCCTCCCCAAAATTATTATTCTTCCTTCCTGAAGTTGGGGGAAATGGAAATAGTCCCTGAAGCCCTCTCAAAGAAGCTGGCCCCTTTTGCCGGCCTGCGCAACCGGCTCGTCCATGAATATGAGGATATAAGAGACAGCCTGGTATATAAGAACACGAAAATTATGGTAGACCTCTTTCCTGAATATCTGCAGAAGATGGAAGACTTTTTAGAAAAGTGGAAAAGCGAAAAAGAACAGGAAAAAAGTCGCTAGCTCCTCCAGAACATTCCTTAATTAAGTTTTTTCTGTAAAAGCTCTAGTCAAACTCCGTGTCATTACGAGTTGTCGAATTCCTTGCCACAATGTCATTCCGAACTTGTTTCGGAATCTCAAATAGATGCTGAAACAAGTTCAGCATGACAACGGTGTTAACTGAATACTTACTTTTTTCTTCCCCTGGAGTTTTAAGGGTATTAAGGTCCTCTCCCCGCTGGAGTAGTAAAAGCTCTAGTCAAACTCCGTGTCATTACCAGTTGTCGAATTCCTGGCCACAATGTTATTCCGGGCCCGGTGCTGAATTCATTTCAGTATTGTTTCGGAATCTCAAATAGATGCTGAA
>CAZUTJ010000035.1:7018-8114 GCA_964622875.1 uncultured bacterium | reverse complement strand
GAATTTTATTATCGGGATTTCTTGAAAGGGAAATATACGACCCTTGAGGAGCTAAATAGGGCCCATGGGACAAACTACCAAAGTTTTGAAACGGTAAGTATTCCTACCCTGGAATGGGAATGGAGGCTTTTTCAAGAAAATAAGGGGTTCCTGCGCCGGGAGTTTCTCACCCGGAATTTTATTATGGTCATCAATACCATCCTCCTTGACGGCCGCACCCTTTGGAACACTTTTGTTTTCTGTTTCTTAGCGATATTAGCGGCTATTGTTGTCAATCCCATGGCGGCCTATGCCCTTTCCCGTTATAAGCCTCCCAGTGCCTATAAAATTCTTCTCCTCCTCATGATGACCATGGCTTTTCCTCCTATGGCTGTGGGTATTCCCCAGTTTATCCTGATGAGACATTTAGGACTCCTGAATACTTTTGCGGCTCTGGTCTTGCCCACTGCCGCTTCAGGTTTTATGATCTTTTTACTGAAAGGATTTTTTGACAGCTTACCACAGGAGCTTTTTGAATGCGCTACTCTGGACGGGGCCAGTGAGTGGACTATGTTCTGGCATATAGCTATGGCCCTTTCTAAGCCCATCCTGGCGGTAGTAGCTCTGGGGGCTTTTACGGCGGCCTATGGCAACTTTATGTTTGCCTTTATCATCGCTCCGGACCCCCGTATGTGGACCTTAATGGTGCACCTTTATATGTTCCAGCAGTGGGCCACCCAATCGGTAGTTTTCGCCGCGCTGATAATTGCCGCTATCCCTACCTTTCTCATTTTCCTCTTCTGCCAGAATATAATCCTGCGCGGTATTGTGGTGCCGGTGGAGAAATAAGTTGTTAAATTGTTGTAACTACTCTGCCACTAAGGCACAAAGACACAAAGGTAAACAATGAAATTTAATAACTACTCAGGCTGAAGACCGAAGGCAGAAAGCAGAAAGCAGAAAGCAAAGGGGTTTACCGAATATTTACGCCTGCGACTACCAGAAATGACGTAGTTCTGCTTGAATACTTGCGTTAAATGTATGGGTTTGTCCCGATAGCAAGACGCTGCGAAAATCTATTCTACATTTTCTTGCAGCTATCGGGATAATTCGCACT
>CAZUTJ010000035.1:0-6918 GCA_964622875.1 uncultured bacterium | reverse complement strand
ATCACTTAGCTACACTGCGTTTGCTAAGTGATGTGCTCATTAGGAGGAAAGAAAATGGCTAAGGTGTCTTTAAAAAATATTAGGAAAGTTTTTCCAGGAGGAGTCCAGGCTGTCAATGAGGCTAACCTGGAGATTAAGGATAAAGAATTTATGGTTCTCGTGGGCCCCTCGGGATGTGGCAAATCTACTACCCTGAGGATGGTGGCCGGATTAGAGGAGATCACCGAAGGGGAAATCTATATTGGAGGGCGCCTGGTTAACGATGTCCCTCCCAAGAATAGAGATATTGCCATGGTTTTCCAGAACTATGCCCTTTATCCTCATATGACTGTTTACAACAATATGGCTTTTGGGCTGCGCCTGAGAAAATTTCCCCGGGCCGAGATAGACAAACGGGTTCGGGAGACGGCCGAAATCCTGGGGATAAGCGAGCTTCTGGACAGAAAGCCTAAGGCCCTCTCCGGCGGACAGAGACAGCGGGTAGCTGTGGGCCGGGCCATTGTGCGCAAACCCCAGGTTTTCCTCTTAGATGAGCCCCTTTCCAACCTGGATACTAAGATGAGGGTGCAGATGCGTACCGAGATAAGTAAGCTTCATACCCGATTGCAAGCTACCATGATCTATGTTACCCACGACCAGACGGAGGCTATGACCATGGGGGATCGCATTGTGGTAATGAAGGATGGAGTTCTTCTTCAGACCGCCGATCCTATAAGCCTTTACGAGAAACCGGTTAACAAGTTTGTGGCCGGATTCATCGGTACTCCTCCCATGAACTTCATGGAAGGTAGATTGATGAGGAAAAATGGGAGCCTTTATTTCCAGGAGGAGAAATTTGAGGTCAAGGTAGTAGAGGATAGGGCCTCGGAATTGTCCTCTTACCAGGAGAAAGAAATAATCTTCGGCATTCGACCGGAGGATATCCATGACAAGCTCTTTGTAGGAGAGGCGGCTCCTGAGAATACCATTACTGCTACGGTGGAGGTAGTAGAACCCATGGGAGCGGAAAACCTCCTTTATCTGACTACCGGCCGCCATTCCTTTATCGCCCGGGTGGAGGCCCATAGTCAGGCCGCGGTCAACGAGGATATAGAGTTAGTCTTCAATATGAGCAAAGTTCACTTCTTTGATAAAGAAACGGAGGAAGTTATTGTTTAAATGAAAGGGCCCGGGGAGAAAAAATTGAGGAGATCGGTGGCTATCTTCACCCTGGCGGCCTTCCTTCTCCTCAGCTATGTTCTCTCTTTCACCTGGCGATGGGAATACAGAGGAAACCTTATCTATCTCGTCCTCGGTCTCTACCTTCTCTACAATCCCTTAATTGTTCTGGCCTTCCTCTCCCTGGGACTGGGCGGGGGGGCGATAGCGGTTATCTTCTCCTTCCTTTTCGGTTCACTTACCTTCATCATCACTAACCTGGGTCTCTATCGTCTTCCTCCGGCCTCTTTTCTCATCACCGGGCTCATCTCCGGTATTTTTCTTAAAAGGGAAAGGAATTGGCAGCGCCAGAACAAGATAGACCGGGAAGAGTTAGAGGCAAACTACCGCCTTCTCCAGGAGGAACAGGCTAAAAATACCTCTGAAAAAGAAGGTTGGCGGAAGAGAATCTTAAAGTATTCCTTGTTGAGAGAGATAACCGAAAGTCTTTCCTCCTCCCTGAGCCAGGAGGAGATTTCCCATTTGGTAACGGATAGTGCTCTCTACCTTATCGGGAGAGGGAAAACGGCCCTCCTTTTCCTGGTGGAAGAGGGAAAATTAGCCTTGAGAGCTGCCTTTCTGTCGGGGCCGTCCGGAGCCGGGCAGACAGGTCAGCGGGGAGATTTGTTTGTCCCTCAAGCCCCGAGGATTAAATCCAAAGCCGGGGATGCCTTTGACAGGTGGGTATTAAAGCGAAGGCAGAACCTCATCGTTGCCGATGGAGAGAAAGATTTCCGCTTTCGCACCTCGGGCGGAGATGAGGGAGGGAGGAAGGTGAGGTCCCTGATTAGCTCTCCTCTTCTTTGGGGAGGGGAGGTGAGAGGTCTCCTGAGATTAGATTCATCCGCGCCGGATGAGTATGGGGCCAGCGACTTGAGATTGTTGGATATAGTAGCCAATCTTACCTCCCTGGCCCTGGAGAACGCCGAGCTTTATCAAAGAACCGAAGAGCTGGCCATTAGAGATAGTTTGACCGGGCTCTATGTCCATAAATATTTTCAGGAGCGCCTGGAAAAGGAACTGAAAAGGGCCCTGACCCAGGATTATCCCCTCTCCCTGGTAATGCTCGATATAGACTGGTTTAAAGATTATAATGATAAGTTTGGCCACATCGCCGGCGATATTGTTCTTCGGCATTTAGCTAAGATTCTCCGGGAAGAGACGGCGCCGGGAAACCTCATCGCCAGATATGGGGGGGAAGAATTTTCTCTTCTTCTACCCCGAACCGATAAGGAAGGAGCCCGCTGTTTAGCGGAGAAGATTCGCCGCCAGGTGGCCGGGCATACCATCACCTTGAGGAGAATGGAGACGAGGATAACGGCGAGTTTGGGGATAGCCGTTTTCCCCGGGGATGCCCGGACAAAAGCTAGCCTCATCCAAAAGGCCGATGAGGCCCTCTACCGGGCCAAGAGAAAAGGGAGAAACCAGGTATGTATCTAATGGTTTTACTTTATGCTTTTTCCCTTTCAGCTACTATCCTGGCCTTCCGCCGCTTTACCAGACTCTGGCAAGGTAGGAGACGGGAGGCGCTCGCGGCCAGCGAAAGCTTAAGAGAAAAGAATAAGCGGATTCTGGATAAGAACGAAAAACTTCAGGAGGAGAATAAGGATTTAGAGAAGAAGGTTAGCCAAACCCATGACCTTTATGAAATAACCCGGGAGATAGGGGCCTCCCTGGAATGGGAGAGCACTTTTCAACTCTTCAGCAAGAAGCTTCAGGGGATGTTTTCCTTCAGAGGAGCGGAACTGATTTTTTTGGAAGAGAGGGACGGAGAAATAGCTATAAAGCGCCTCCTCAAGATAGCCGGGAGAAAGACTCCCCCTCCCCCTAAAGAAAATTCCTCTAATATGAACATAGTTGACTTTTTTAGGGGCGGACAAAGGGGGATTATCTTCATTCCTGATACCGGCTCGAGCCTCCGGGCCAGAAGGTTTTCCCTTCCCCGGGAGGTAAAGTCATTTATGGCCATCCCTCTTCTGGTGGAGAAGAAAATGCTGGCTATTATGACGATGGAGAATATAAAAGAGGATGATTTTGACCGCCTTTCCCTGGTGGCGGCTCAGTTAGCTCTGGCGATAAATAAAGCTCAACTTTACCAGGAAGTGCAGAGACTATCCCTCGTTGATGGCCTCACCGGAACATTTTTGAGGAGACATTTCCAGGAACGGCTGGAAGAGGAACTTGAGCGCTCTCGCCAGCACCAGTTGCCCCTCTCTTTCCTTATGGCTGACATTGACCATTTTAAGGAATATAACGATAAATACGGCCACCTGGTGGGCGATGCGGTTCTCAAGGATATTGCTCATCTTTTAGAAGAAGGGGTGAGAGAGATAGACCTGGTCGGTCGCTATGGAGGGGAGGAATTTTCTCTTCTCCTGACTGAGACGAATCGGGAGGGTGCCTTACAGGTAGCGGAGAGATTACGGCTCTCAGTAGAGAAACACCGGTTCAAGGCCTATGATGAGGTGGGCCAGGCCACCATCAGCATGGGCCTGGCCACCTTCCCCGAGGATGCTCAGGAAGCAGAAAGCCTCATAGACAAAGCTGACCGGGCCCTTTACCAGGCCAAGCAAAGCGGACGGAATAAAGTCTGCGCTCTCTAAATAAATCCAAAAATCAAAATCCAAATATCAAAACCACCTCCATTCATCCCTTAATAGCCCCCAATCTAATTCCTTCCACGAAGAATCGTTGCCCGAAGATGAAAACAATGAGCATGGGAACGAGAGCGATAAGAGAGGCCGCCATGAGGAGATGCCAGCAGGTGGTATGGAGTCCCTGGAAGGAGGCGATCATTACCGGGATAACCTTTAGCTCCATGCTGTGGGTAACAATCAAGGGCCACATAAAGTTTCTCCAGGAACCCATGAAGGTGAAGATAGCCAGAGTGGCCAGGGCCGGCTTGGAGAGGGGAAGAATAACCTGCCAGAAGGTTCCGAAGAGGTTACAGCCATCTATCCGGGCTGCATCCTCCAGGTCCCGGGGAATGCCCATGAAGAATTGGCGAAGCATGAAGGTTCCGTAAGCACTGAAAAGGCCCGGGGCAATTAAAGCAAAATAGGAATCGATGCCAATGGGATTGCCTAGCAGATGTGGCCCTAAATATAGAGGGGTTGACCAGAATTCGGTGTGGAAGAGTGTATTGAGCGCCTCCGGTAGTTTTCTAAAGAGGATAAAGGTGGGAATCATAGTTACTGCTCCCGGAATCATCATCGTGCCTAAATACCCCAGGAAGAGTTTATCCCTCCCCGGAAAAGAGAGACGAGCAAAGGCATAAGCAGCTAAGGCGCTGGTGAATACCTGGCCCACGGTTACGGTGATGGCCACAAAGAGGGTATTGATATAGCCCCGGGCGAAAGGAACCGCCCGCCAGGCATCAACAAAGTTTATCCAGCGAAATGGATTAGGAATCCACTCGGGAGGATGGGCGAATATGGCCGCCGGCTCCTTGAGGGAAGTGGAAACGGTCCAGAGGAAAGGAACCACCATGCTTATCCCGAAGAAGGAGAGCAAGGCATAGAGAAAAAGTTTTTTCATTAGTTCTTTTCTCTGCCTTCTTCTTTTTGACTCTTTAGCGGTTAGAGATTTCATCTAAAAATTTCCTCTCAACTTTAATAATGAACAATTTTTCCTCCTACTTTCCAGTTTAAGATAGTAATACTAAACACCATGATGAAGAGGACCCAGGCGATAGAGGCCGCATACCCCATTCTGAACCACTGAAAAGCGTTGTTAAAGATATAGAAACTGATAGTAGTCGTGGACCCGGCTGGTCCTCCCCCGGTCATGATATAGGCCATCTCAAAGCCCCCCTGAAACCCGCCGATCATGCTCATTACAAAGACGAAGAAGGTAGTGGGTCCCAACATCGGCCAGGTGATATGCTGAAACTTCTGCCAGGAACCGGCTCCATCTATATTGGCGGCCTCATAAAGTCCCGGGTCAATTCCCTGAAGCCCGGCCAGGTAGAGGATCATATTAAATCCCCCTATTCCGATCCAGAGGCCCATAATCATCAGAGCCGGCTTGGACCAGGCGGTACAGGCAAGCCAGGCCGGTCCCTCGATACCTATCCTGGCCAGGAGGATATTCATCAGACCGAAATGCGGGTTATAGATCCATCTCCAGAGCATAAAGAGGGCTATTCCCGCAGAAATACTGGGGAGGAAATAGATAGTCCTGAAGAAAACGATTCCCTTCAAACGCTGGTTCATAATCAAAGCCAGCAAGAGGGATCCGGCCATCCCTAGCGGAATTCCCATCATGAGGAAAAAGGTATTCCCGAGATACTGCCAAAAATGGGGATCGTTGGCAATAAGAATGCCGCCCTGGCGATGAAACCCGAGAAGGTTGACGAAGTTTTCCAAACCTACCCATCTCATCGGAGTAAGGATATCCCATTCGGTGAAAGCCAGATAGAGAGAAAAGAGCACCGGCCCCAAAGTGAATAAGAGGAAGCCTAAAAAATTGGGCGCTAAAAAGCTATAGCCGCTGGCGGCCTCCCTTATCTTTCTCTTAGTACTCGACCTCACTATTCCTCTCCTTTAAGCGCAGACTTGCACCCCGTAGGGGCAAGTTTTTTAAAGTATAGGAAAAAGTATAGACATCCGTTGATTAGCTTGATAAATCAAGCAACTACAGTTCGTCTTTGTAGTTGCCTCATTTATGAGGCTTTCTTGAAATCTTTTTCTCTTAGGTCCAGATATGGGTTACATATGCTTCTTCAATACCCATAGTCTTAGGGTCTTGTTGGCCAAGATATTCAGGGATAACCGGAAAGGGACATTGAGCCGGCTTTTCCTTATTATATCCATTAAAGATAGCGGTCCAAGAATAAGGATGTCCGTTGCCCGGACTTAAGCCAATGATACCGAGACGGTGCATCTTTTGTCAATTCCCTAAAATTAAGGTAACCGTTCACGGTTGTCGGTTCACAGTTCACAGTAAATACCTTTAACAATCAACAATCTTTTGAACCTCTTGCTTTTATGTGTTTATCAACCGTAAACTGATAACTGTAAACCGTGAACGGTTACAAATTAAGAAAGCTTCGTAACTCCCAAGATTCATCTTAAGCGTGACCATTCTTTCGGATATACCTGCTCCGGCTGTGGTCAAATGTCCTTCTAAAGCTGGGACTATCGTGAGGCCAGAATTAGAGATCTGTCCGCTTTTGAGTTTAAGATCTATCTGGTTATAGATAAACATTGCCTCAAAGGCACTATAAATATCTATTGCTTTGGTTTTCGGTTATAGGTGCTGGTGTTATGCGGATGATGCTTCCTCCACTTCCCAGTCCTCTATATTTCTTTTCTCAGTCGAGAAGTTTATCCCGACAAGGTAGATACGTCTGCCAGTATGCAAAAACCTCTCTGCGTACTTCTTCTCTTTTATCTGCTCCATGGCCTCTTTTGAGGATTGGTCACATTTGAATTCCATTATGTAAACCCGGTCCGCAAACTCCACGGTTAGGTCTATCCTGCCTGTTGAGGTTAACAGCTCTGAATGACAATGGACGCCTGAAGCGCTTACCATCAAATAGAATAAAGTGTGAAAATGGGCCTCGTTTAATCTATAATTTAGAGTATATTCAATTGACGCGAACAAACTTTTTATTATCTCTATGAAACCGTTGCCATCACCGTTTTCCAGGCACTCTTCTATCTTAAATATTGGACGCTGTCCCAAAGTTGTATGATGGTGCTAAATCCATTGATACTT
>CAZUTJ010000034.1:0-8442 GCA_964622875.1 uncultured bacterium | reverse complement strand
AAAAAGTACCCCTAAATAAAACATGAAAATAGGACATTTCTATTTCGTCTTGACAGTCAACCTCTTTGTGTTTGCCGGGGATTTTTTTCTATGGTAGAATGTGTAATAATATCGGAATTTTCATCTTACGCAGGTTAAAACCTGCTCATCCAGCCCGGAGTAGCAGACTTTAGTCTGTTAAAACTGTTAAATGTCTATACTGTTAAATTGCTAAATCGCTTTTCAATATAACAGTTTAACAGTTTAGCAATATAATTTCGTTACTCCCGACCGTAGGGAGGGTTATGCTTACCCTAAAGACTGAAAACGCTGCCGAGACGAAAGCCCTGGGGGAAAAGATAGGTAGAAAGTTGGGCGGGGGAGAGATTATTGCCCTTAGCGGAGATTTGGGGGCGGGGAAGACCTGTCTCACCCAGGGATTGGCCCTGGGGTTGGGAATAGACCCCCGAGAATATGTTGCCAGTCCCTCCTTTGCGCTGATTAAAGAATATCAGGGGAGAATACCTCTCTATCATATTGATCTCTTCCGGATACCAGGCCACAAAGAAGTGGAAGAATTGGGATACGAAGAATATTTTTATGGGGAAGGGGTAACCGTCATCGAGTGGGCCGAGAAAGCGGGGAGCCTCTTGCCGGAGGAATATCTGAGCATCAAATTGGTTTCTTTAGGCAAGAATCAGCGTCAGATTAGCCTGAATCCCTTAGGGCAACGCTACCGGGAAGTTTTAGAAGGAATTGGAACTATTTAGGCTGTTAGGCTGAAGACTGTTAGATTAAGAGATTTAATCTGTGTAATCTAACTTAATCTGTGTAATCAAGAAATTGCTGGGTTTTTCAGCAATCTCTATGTAATCAGGTATAATGAAGATTATGCCAGGAATGAAAAGATGAAACTTCTGGGAATAGAGACCTCTACGCGGGTGGGCAGTGTAGCCATCGTTGAAGAGGAAGAAATAATAGCTGAATATACTTTAAATATCAAAGAGACGCATGCCTCCCGATTGATGCCGATGATAGCCCACATTCTTAAGAATGCCCACTTGACTATTCACGAGATGGATGCGGTAGCTGTCTCCCTCGGCCCGGGCTCCTTCACCGGACTGCGGATTGGGCTGGCTACTGCCCAGGGACTATGCCTGGCTCTCCGCAAGCCTCTTACGGGCATCCCTACCCTAAATGCTTTCGCTCATAATATTTCCTGCACCTCTTCTCATCTTATCTGTCCTCTTTTGGATGCTCGGAAAGGAGAAGTTTATGCCGCTCTCTATCGTTACCAGACGCCGCTTACAGGCCAGGGGTTACAAAAACTAACTGACGATTTGGTGCTGCCCCTGAACGAACTCCTCTCCAAAATAGATGATCCCACTATTTTCCTCGGAGAGGCCCTTCGGGGCTGTCGGGGTTTGATTGAGAGGAGACTGGGGGAGAAAGCCTTCTTCGCCCCTCCTTATTTAAATCTTCCCCGAGCCGCTAATGTAGCCAGGTTGGGGTTGAGGAAGCTGAAAGCCGGCGAGAGAGCCGATCTGCCAAAGATAGAGCCCCTCTATGTTCGCCGGGTGGAGGCTGAGGTTCAATGGGAAAAGAAGCATCCGAAATGAAGCAGAAAAATCCCTAACCACAGAGGACGCGTAAGAGTTCAGTAAGCCTCATGTCATTCCGAACCTTGTGCTGAATTTATTTCAGTATTGTTTCGGAATCTCATAGATGCTGAAACAAGTTCAGCATGACAAATGAAATAAATTCAGCATGACAAATAAGGGTGAGATTGCCAGGTTGCTACCGCTTCTCGCAATGACGTGCTCTTAGTAATGATTTCTGCTTTGTAGTTGCCCAATTTATTGGACTTTTTCAATCCTGACTTTTCTGCGAAAATCTGCGTCCTATTAACTTGTGTGGTTTATGCCTACTATGCTTGAACAGATTCATATCCAAAAGATGAAGGAGGAAGATTTAGAGGAGGTAATGGCTATCGAGAGAGTCTCCTTCCCCTCTCCCTGGACGAGAAATATGTTCCTTCGGGAGTTGAAAGATAACTGCCTCTCTCGCTTTTTGGTAGTTAGGATAGATAAAGAGGTGGTTGGTTACGGAGGATTCTCTGTCGTTCTTGACGAAGCCCACATTGGCAACTTAGCGGTTCATCCTCATTTTCGCCGCCGGAAGATAGGGGAGAGACTTTTAACCGCTCTGCTCAACCTGGCTAAGTCAGGGGGAATAAGGAAGGTTGCCCTGGAAGTGCGGGCCGGGAATATACTCGCTCAAAACCTCTACGGCAAGTTTGGCTTTAAGGCCATCGGTCGCCATCGGTGTTATTATCAGAATACCCGGGAAGATGCCCTCCTTATGTCCCTCAACCTGTGATATTCCAAGATACGCTCCTTCGGAGCTAGGGGTTCAGGGACAAAAACACTTGCTCTTAAGTAATCTGCCTAATCTGTTTAATCCGCGGTTCTCTTTTTTAGGGGGAAAAGAGTCTTTTGGCTTCTCCCACAACATATAAAGAACCGCTCACGCAAACTACCCCCTCTTTTTTTGCCTTCTTTAAGGCTGTTTTCACCGCCTCTTCTACCCCTTCTGCTACCTGGATATTCTCATTATACCTTCTCGCCACTTGATAGAGATCTTTAGGCCGAACGGCGCGAGGAGTGGCGGCGGCGGTAACGATTACTTGAGAAGCCAAAGGAGCCAGCTCTTTTATAATCTTCTTTATCTCTTTATCCTGACAAATCCCCAGAATCAAGAGCAACCTTTTCTTCTTTTTAAGAAATTCCTCCAGGCTTTCTCTTAGCTGTTTGGCCGCGGGATGGTTGTGGGCGCCATCTAAAATCACCAGGGGAAAGCGTCTGACTATCTCTAATCTACCGGGCCAGCGCACTTTCTTCAGGCCCTTTTTTATCGCCGCCGGGGAGATAAAGACCTGGTGAAACCGAAGAACCTCTACGGCGGCAATACTACAACAGGCATTAAGCAGTTGATGGCGGCCTAAAAGGGCAATCCGCAAATTCTCAAATTCAGAAAAGAGTCCTTGCATATTAAAGGACTGGCCCTCTAAATTTGAATTGAGAGCTTGGTACTTTATATCCTTACCTAGATAATAAGCCCGGGCTTGGCGTTCCCGGCAGACTTTCTTAATAACCGTAAGCGCCCTTCCCTGAGCGGCGCTAATCACCAGGCTCCCTCTTTTAATAATCCCAGCCTGCTCCCGGGCAATAGAGGTTAGGCTCTTACCTAATCTATCCATATGGTCATAACCGCTATTGGTGAGCACCGAGACCAGGGGCCTGACTACATTGGTGGCGTCCAGTCTTCCTCCCAGTCCTACCTCTAAGATGGCAAAATCTACTTTCTCCCGGGCAAAATAACTAAAAGCCATAGCCGTTACTACCTCAAAGAAGGTAAGGCGACCCAGCCCGGGGTCGGTGCCTACCTTGAGGATATAAGGTTTCAATTCTGTTACTAGCTCGGCTACCCCTTTTTTTGATATTTGTCTGCCATTTATAGCCAGCCGCTCTCTAAAGTCAATTAAATGGGGAGAGGTATAGAGCCCCACTTTATATCCGGCCGCCTGGAGTATGGAAGCGATACAAGCTGCCGTAGAGCCTTTACCATTGGTTCCTCCCACCTGGATGACCTTAAGTTCCTGGTGAGGGTTTCCTAAAAGCTTGAGACACCTCTTTATATTAGCCAGGCGCAACTTAATGCCCGAGTCGCACAAATCATCTAAATAGGCCTGGGCCTTTTTATAGGTCATCTTAAGGGTTTCCCCCAGGCTTAGATCGCCTGTCGCAAATCGCTTATCGTTTCTTGCCCTTTGCCCTTTGCCATTTGCGAATCTGACACTCTGGTGCCCTGGTGTGCCTTGGTGTCTTGGTGCCTTGGTGGCTGAATAGTTACGGTTTTAGTAATTTCTTAACTACCTCTTTATCGTTAAAAGGATAACTCTTATCTTGAATAATCTGATAATCCTCGTGGCCTTTGCCGGCGATGAGAACCAGGTCTCCCTTCCGGGCCAGTCTTAAAGCCTCCTTTATAGCCTCCTGGCGATCTTCCCGGATGAGAGAAGGGTCATTAGGCTTAATCCTTTTTACCCCGGCTTCAATCTCTTTTGCAATCCAGAGGGGGTCTTCGGAGCGGGGATTATCTGAGGTGAGGATTATAATATCACTGTGTGCTGCCGCCACTTCCCCCATGAGAGGCCGCTTGGTGCGGTCTCTCTCTCCCCCACAGCCAAAGACAACCAGCACTTTTCTCCGGGTAAGTTCCCGGGCCGTCTGGAGGACATTCTGGAGAGCATCAGGGGTGTGGGCGTAGTCAACTACCACCTTAAAGGGCTGTCCGCCATCTATAAATTCAAACCTTCCGGGAACATTTTTTAGCTTTGCCAGGGCTATTCTCATTTTCTCCAGGCTTATCCCCTCACTTATCCCCACCCCGATAGCAGCGAGGAGATTATAAACATTGTGTTTTCCGGGTAAGGAGAAATTGATCGGGGTTTTCCCGGCCGGGGTAATAACCTTAAACCGTAAACCCTTCTCGGATGAGCTAATATGATGAGCCTTTATATCAGCCTCTTGTTCTAGGCCGTAAGTTAATATTTCCACCTGGGTATTTTTAATAATATGTTCGGCATAAGGACTATCAATATTTATAACCGCCCTCTTTTTCTTGTGTTCCTCCGCGGGCTGGCTTAAAAGTCGGAATAATTTGGTTTCCGCTTCTAAATAATTCTCCATAGTCTGATGGAAATCCAGGTGATCCTGAGTAAAGTTGGTAAATACGCCCACATCAAATTCGCAGCCAGCTACCCGGTCCAGCACCAGAGCATGAGAACTAACCTCCATAACTACACCGTCAAAATCTTCTTCTACCAGTTTTTTAAACATCCCTTGAAGCTCCAGACCGGGGGGGGTGGTCCAGGATGCCGGCTGGATTTTAGAGCCCCATTGATAGGCGATGGTTCCCAGGAGCGCCATTTTTTTTCCAGCTTCTTCCATAATCGCTTTTACTAAATAGGTAGTGGTAGTTTTGCCATTAGTTCCTCCCACCCCGATCAAGCGCAACTTTCGGGAGGGATAGTCATAAAATCTATTAGCTAGAATACTCAGGGCATATCTGGCATTGGGAACCTTAATCAAAGTTGCTTTTCCAGTAGGGGCAACCTCTTTCTCTACTACCAGGGCCGAAGCCCCTCTCTTGAGGGCCTCCGGGATAAAGGCGTGGCCGTCAAAATTTAGGCCTGGAATACACACAAACAAAAAGCCCTCTTCCACCTTGCGGGAATCACCAGCCAGGCCCCGAATCTCTAAATCCTGTCTGCCCTGAACATCTTTATCTTTTAAATCAGCAATTAGTTCTCTTAAAATTTTTCCCATTAAATTATTTCTCCGTAACTACTCAGCCACCAAGGCACCAAGACACAAAGGCAAACAAGGGAATTTAGTAACTACTTAAGCTAAAGACCGAAGGTAGGGGACAGAAGGCAAAGGACCGAGGTAAACTAACAATCCTCAGTCCATCCACCTAAAATAGCTACAAAAAAGTATAAAAAGAATTAAATCTTAGTGTCTTGGTGTCTTTGTGGCTATACCTGAGTAGTTACATTTCTCCAATTTCTGCCAGGTTTTCTTTAGACTCTCTTCATCTTCTACATTTAAGCTCAGGCTTTTCGGGGAGATGCGGCGCAGGAGTCCACTTAAGACCTTCCCCGGCCCGACCTCAATAAAGGTAGTTACTCCGGCCTCTAACATCTTCCTTACCGAGGCTTCCCAGAGAACCGGACTGGTTACCTGGTTGATGAGAGCCTCTTTTATGGCTTGAGGTTCTCTTAGATAATCGGCTGTTACATTGGCTACCAGGGGTATAAGCGGTGAGCGGATATTGCTTTTTTCTATCTCCTCCTGGAGTTTTTTCCGGGCCGGTTCCATTAAGGGAGAATGAAAGGCTCCGGCCACTTTCAGGATAACTACTTTCCTGGCCCCGGCCCTTTCGGCTATTTCCTTAGCCTTCTCCACCGCCAAAATTTCTCCGGAAATCACTACCTGGGCCGGGCCATTGAAATTAGCGGCTACCACCTGGCCAAAACTCCCGGCCTCTTCTAAAACTGCATTTACTCTTTTTTCCTCTAACCCTATAATCGCAGCCATAGTTCCCGGGTGTTCCCGACTCGCTTCCTGCATAAACCGGCCCCTTTTGCGAACTAACTTCAAGGCCGCTAAAAAATCTAAGGCCCCCGCGGCTACCAGGGCTGTATACTCTCCCAGGCTATGGCCTGCTACTAAATGAGGATTTATACCCCGCCTCTTTAAAACTTCCAGACTGGCAAAACTCGTTGTCAATACTAAGGGTTGAGTATTCTGGGTCTCCTTAAGCACTTCTTCCGGCCCTTCAAAACAAAGCCGGCTTGCCTCTGTCCCCAGGGTGCTGCTTGCCTGCTCAAAAATCTCTCTCAGGAAAGGATAGGCTTCATAGAATTCCCGGCCCATCCCCAGATACTGGGAGCCCTGCCCGGGGAAAAGAAATCCTATCTTTGACATTGCGCCTCCTGGTATAATCTTCATTGTAGCCGTTCACGGCTTGAAATTGGAAACTGGAAATTAGAAATTAGGAAGAATTGAATGCGTTCATCAACAGCACAAAAGCATAAAGATCAAGTTTTGAATTTCCAATTTCTATTTTCTAATTTCAACGTTCCGTGAACGGTTACTCTTCATTATACCTGAGATGACATAGAGATTGCTGAAAAACCCAGCAATCTCTTGATTACACAGATTAACAGGCAGATTACACAGATTACTTCCAAAGAAAATCTGTGTAATCAGCCGAACGAAGTGAGGCATTTCTTGTTATCCTACCAATAATTTCCTCCCCAGGCAAGAAAAAATCGTTTGACCGAGATAAAAATTGCTGTTACAATCAGTAAAAGTGTCAAAGATTCAAAGTGTCAACCTGCCAACATTTTCTGTCTTTACTCTGTCTGGCGCTCTGGTGCTCTGTGGTGCTTTGACACTTTTTTCCTCGCTCTGTGCTCTCTGTGCTCTCTGTGGTGAAGAAGTTTTTTGTTTTTTTGGGAAAGGAAAACGGTTATGTCAGATAATTTCTTTGCTTTCCAGGTAGTGCCGGAAATAATATTCGGAAGGGGTGCCCTAGAAAAAGTGGGGAAGGAGGCGAAGAAACAGAGGGGGAGCAGGGCCCTCTTAATTAGTGATGCGGGAATTGCCCGGGTCGGTTTGTTGAAAAAGGTGGAAGAGCCGCTAAGGAAAGAAGGGGTGGAAGTAATTATTTTTGATGAAGTGGAACCGGAGCCCTGGGCGGAGACAGCTGATGCGGCCGGGGAAATAGCTAAAGAGAAGAGTTGCGACCTGATAATTGGGGTGGGGGGAGGAAGCAGTATGGATTTAGCTAAGGCGGCGGCTGTCTTAGCTACTAACGAGGGGAAGGCCCGGGATTATCAGGGATTGAATAAGATCCCTCGGCCCGGATTACCCAAGATAATGGTTCCCACCACCGCCGGCACGGGCAGCGAAGTAACTTTCACCGCTGTCCTTTCTAACAAAGAACCCCGGGGCAAGGCCGGGATAAACAGCCCTTATCTTTTCCCCGAACTGGCCCTTCTTGATCCCCTGTTGACTTTATCAGCTCCTCCCGAGATAACCGCTTCCACTGGAATGGATGCTTTAACTCACGCCATTGAGGCTTATACCTCCCTCCAGGCCACGGCAATCACTGATGTCCTAACTCTTAAAGCTATTGAACTTATTGCTCAAAACCTGCTTCTGGCTGTGGTCACGGGAGAGAATGTGGAGGTTAGAGAGAAGATGCTCTTAGGGAGTCTCCTGGCCGGAATGGCCTTAGCTAATGCCGGTGTGGGAGCAGTTCATGCCCTGGCCTATCCCTTAGGGGGTCTCTACCGTATCCCCCATGGGGTAGCCAACGGCCTGCTTCTTCCCTATGTGATGGAGTTCAATTTAGAGAAAAGCTTAGAAAAATTTGCCCGGGTGGCTGCGGCTATGGGGGAAAAGACAGAGGGCCTGTCGGTAAAGGAGGCTGCTCACCGATCCGTAAAGGCGGTCAATAAACTGTCCGGGGAAATTCCCATCCCCCGAAAGTTAAAGGAACTGAAAGCGGGAATTGAGGAGAGAGACTTTCCCGGAATGGCTACTTCGGCAATGAAGGTTACCCGCCCCCTGGAGAATAACCCTCGCCCGGTGACGGCAGAAGAGGCGATTAAAATCTACCGAAAAGCTTTTTAAAGCCCAGGAATTGAAATTCCTGGGCTTGATTACACAGATTAACAGGCAGATTACACAGATTACTTCAAATCTTGGTGTTCAGGAATTTCTTTTTTGGACGCAGATAAACGCAGATTTTTAGGATTAAAAAATAAATAATTATTGTAACCGTTCACGGGCTAAAAACGTAGCGTGTAACTATTCAGGTATCCTTATC
>CAZUTJ010000033.1:0-8455 GCA_964622875.1 uncultured bacterium | reverse complement strand
AAATATTGTAATTGCTCAGGTGGCGGGGTGAGGGCATTTTGCTGTTGGAGTGGGGGGAAAGATTCTGCTCTCTCATGTTATAGAGTAATAAAACATGAGAAAGTAAAAATCAGCTATCTTTTAAATATGATCAGCGAAGATGGCCGGCATTCCCGGTCCCACGGAATTAGTTCCGTTTTATTGCAAGCGCAGGCGGAGTCAATAGGGATTCCTATTATTCAGCCAAAAACCACCTGGAAAACTTATGAGGCAGAATTTAAAAAAGCAGTGGCAGAATTTAAAAATGACGGTCTTGCGGCCGGAATATTCGGCGACCTAGACCTTCAGGAACATCGGGACTGGGTGGAAAGGGTTTGCCAGGATATGAATATTAAGCCTATTTTGCCTTTATGGAAAGAAAAAAGAGAGGAGTTGCTTGAGCAATTTGTCCAGGTAGGTTTCCAGTCCTTGATTGTAGCTACTAAGGCTGACTTTTTGGGCAAAGAATGGCTGGGGCGAGAAATAAACAAAGAACTCATCAAAGAGTTAAAAGCTAAGAAAAATATTGACCTCTGCGGAGAAAGGGGTGAGTATCATACCTTCGTTTATGACGGGCCTATTTTTAAAAAGCGGGTTGAATTTGTCAATGGCCGGAAAATATTAAGAGATAAACATTGGTTTTTGGAGCTTAAATCAAGGGTCGGTTAGGTGTGTTCGTATCTAGGAATTTCAAAGCTGTAGGGGCTTGATTCATCAAGCCCGCGGGTCGGATAAATCCGACCCCTACAAATAAAAACCGGAATTAAACGGAGCAGACCTTTACCAATACTCCGCTGATTAAGCCGGCGATGACATCGTCGAGCATGGGGGGGAGTTTCCCCAGTATCCCCGGTTTTTGCTTGTCAAATCTGGTAAACTCAAATAGGCTGCGCGTCCCGCTAATGTAGGCCGCAATTTGAATACCTAATATTTCGTCCGCGAGGAGATCTACGGGATCAGAAAGGTATTTTTCCTGAGAAAGACCGGGAACGATTCCCTTAGCTAATTCTTCTTCCAACAAAAACCCGGCTAAAACTAACGAACAAACATTTATATCTTGAAGAACCTTCCGGAACTCCCTTTGCAAAATCGGCCGCAGTTTTTTCTTACTGCCAATCCGGGGGTCATAGATATACATTTCCAAAGCTGTATCTATGAGGTCTTCCATTTTTATACCTTTTTCTTCTAACCGCTTTTTTAGGGTCATAATTTACTCCTTAAGTTAATTGTAAATATTCGATCAAGTCGGGCAATGACAATATTCAATAACTTGGGTTACAGAGCATTAGACACTAAAATACCACTACTATTAGCGCTATGCCCAAAATCAGCACTAACGCTGAACAAATATAGGCAACTTTGATACTTTCTTTAATATGTCTTGTCTCTAAGGGATTGACATTATCGCCAAGAAATGGTTTTGAAGAAACGGAAGAGTTGTAGAAATTCAGACCTCCTAACTGAATTCTTAAGGCTCCGGCAACGGCGGCTTCGGGGAAACCACTGTTGGGACTGGGGTGCTTCATTCCATCGCGCCAGGCTATTTTCCAGGAGCTTAAGCCATCTTTGCCGATGAGCCAACCGGCCAGGGGCAAAAATAAAGTAGAGAGCCGGGCCGGTATAAAGTTAATCAGGTCATCCAGCTTCGCTGAAGCCCAACCAAAATATTTATATTTTTCATTTTTATAGCCTACCAGAGAATCCAGGGTATTAACAGCCTTATAAGCTAAAGCCAAGGGGGCTCCACCGATAAAGGCATAAAATAAGGGCGAAATAATCCCATCTACAGTATTCTCAGCTATTGTTTCTACTGTGGCCCGAATAATATCTTTTTCCTCCATATTTTGGGTATCACGGCCAACGATGAGGCTCAAATTTTTGCGGGCGGCGACTAAATCGCCTTCCTCTAAGGCCCGGCAGACTCTCATGCTTTCTATCTTTAAATCTTTGATAGCCAGGGAAGTGTAGATGAACAAGAGAGAAAATCCTAACCCTAAATATTGACTAAAAGAAGTAGCTTGTCGGATAATAAGAGCAGTCAATCCCCAAACTAAACTAATAATAACCGCAGCAAAAATAAGGCCGGCGATGCGTTCGCTCTGGATAATCTTTCGTAAGGGCAGCTCTAATTTTTTCGCCAGCCAGCCCATACCTTTTACCGGGTGAGGCAACCATCTCGGATCACCTAAAATCAAATCCAGAATATAAGCCAGGATAATAACCACAGTTAATTGAACCACTCAAACCTCTTTCCGCAAAACTTTAGTAACTATTTAGCCACTAAGGCACAAAGACACCAAGTAAAGTGTGCCCCCAGGGCACAGGCAAGAAAAGGGGATAGGGAGATAAATAGCGATAGGGAGATTTTATTTAATTTAATAGCATAGAAATTTCCTTTTTTGGACGCAGATAAACGCAGATTTTTTAGGATTTTAAAAAATTAAAAATAATTGTTATTTGTGTTAATCTTGCGAAAATCTGCGTCCTGTTAATTTAATTCTCTATTTTTTTATCCCCACATCTTCACTATCCCCTTATCTCCTTTTGCTTACACTTATAATAGCTAATCTGTTACTAAAAAGAATCGTTCTCTAATCTTAGTGTCTTTGTGCCTTAGTGGCTGAGTAGTTACAAATTTCATACAATAGTTCCAGATCCATATTTCCCCTTAAAAGTTCAGCCAGTTTATCAAGTTCTTTATGGAGATTAAAGGTTGTTCCTGAGGAGAGCGGTTGCCACCCCTTCTTTAATCTGGCTCTATTTAAAAAATCTCTTCTAAAGGCATCTTCGTCAAATATTCCATGGATATGGGTGCCCCAAATCCGGCCTTCTTCGATAGTTGTTCCTTCAAAATCTTTTGCCCTTTGTCCCTGCCGTTCAATAATCCGGAAAGCGGGTTGGTAATTTTTAAGATTTTGAGTGCGACCGTGGTGAATTTCGTAACCCGATACTTCTAATCCGGAAGTTATTTCTTGGGCTTTTACCTGAGTCAAAATTTTTTCTTTTTCAAAATGAGTAACTATGGGCAAGATTTCCAATCCCTTAGTCTCTCTTTTCTTGGTCTCGATCTTATCAGGATCATAAATTTTTTGTCCCAGCATCTGATAGCCGCCACAAATTCCAACGAGAAATGTCTTCGGGCAAGTTTTGATAATTGACAGTATCTTTTCTGCTAAGCCGGACTCCTTTAAATAATTTAAATCAGCCACCGTGCTCTTTGTGCCCGGGATAATTATTATATCAGGGCTATCTAAATCTTCCCCTTTCCCTACATATTGCAGCCTGACATCGGGTTCGTTTTCTAAAGCATCAAAGTCAGTAAAATTAGAAATATACGGTAAGCGGATTATTTTTATATTCAGCACTCTTTCCGCTCGGGCCTCTCTGGAAGGAAGATTATCCAGGAAGACAGAATCTTCCTCCGGAATCTTGATATCTTTAAAATAAGGAATGACCCCCAATACTTTTATACCGGTTTTCTTTTCCAGGAAATCTATTCCGGGCTGCAGGAGAGTTTTATCCCCCCGGAATTTATTAATAATAAATCCTTTGATTCTTTTACGTTCCTTCCCGGTTAATAGCTCTAATGTCCCTACCAGCCAGGCAAAAACTCCTCCTTTATCAATATCCCCGACTAAAATCACCGGCGCCTCGGCTGCTTGAGCCATCTTCATATTAACGATGTCATCGGCCTTGAGATTTATCTCGGCTGGACTTCCCGCTCCTTCTATTACTACCATCTCAAATTCGTTTTTAAGTTTCTGGAAAGAAGCTAAAACCTCCTTTTGGGCCTGGCATTTATAATCTTTATACTCTAAGGCCGACATGTTTCTTAGGGGCTTACCGCGCAGGATAATTTGAGCACCGGTATCAGAGGTAGGTTTAATCAGTATGGGATTCATGTCCACAGTGGGCCTTAGACGGCAGGCCTGAGCCTGGGTAGCCTGAGCTCTTCCTATTTCGTCACCCTCAGGGGTGACGAAAGAATTTAAGGCCATATTTTGAGCTTTGAAAGGAGCTACTTTAAGCCCATCCTGCAAGAAAATGCGACAGAGGCCGGCCACGATGACACTCTTGCCTACCCCTGAACCCGTTCCACAGATCTGTATGGCTCTTTTTCCGGTCATTTTAATATACCTGTAACTGCTTAGGTTCAAAGCAAAGGGCATAGAGCAAAGGGCATAGAGGTTCTTGAGTCTTGAATCTTGAACCTAACAGCCTTCAGCCTTCAGCCTAAATAGCTGTAACCCTGAACCCTGAACCTTTGAACCTAAGCAGTCAGAACGTCTTTTATTGCCGATATAAGCCGGGCATTTTCTTCTCTTTTTCTCACGGCTACCCGGAAAAACCGATCATTTAATCCTCTAAAATTATGGCAACGGCGAATGATAATGCCGCGCTTAATTAACTCCCGGCTCAATTTTTCTGTCCGGCGTATTTTGCCGTTTTCTAATTTGCAAAGGATAAAATTGGACTGGGAGGGATAGGCTTTCAGCCCTTCAGCCTTCTTTAAATTAGCCAATAAATATTTTCTTTCTTCAAAGATATACTCTTTGCTTTTTTTAATATAATCTTTATCCTTGAGAACCTCTTCCCCGGCTACTTGAGCTAAGGAATTTATATTCCAGGGATACTGTAAGGGGGCTATTTTATTTATTAAGTCGGTAGGCCCGACAAGATACCCCAATCTCAGGCCGGGAAGAGCAAAGAACTTGGTTAGCGACTTTAAGACTAAAAGGGATTTATTTTTAGCCGACTCAGGTATCATGGTGATTTTGTTACCATTTTTCACAAAATCCATAAACGCTTCATCCACTATGAGGGTGGTTTGATGCCGGGCGCACTCCTCCAACAAAGCTAAAATTTCTTCGGGGGGCAAATATAAGCCGGTAGGGTTATTGGGATTACCGAGAAAGACTAAATCAACCTCCGGGATAAATTTCATCATGACGAGGCTATTTAATTTAAAATCTTCCTCCTCTCTGGCTGCAACCAAGACAGGTTTGGCTCCACTTGATTTAACCGCAAATTCATATTCGCTAAATGAGGGAGTAACCAGGAGAACCTTTTTTGCTTTCAGTGCCCGGGGGATTAAATGAATAAGTTCTGTAGAGCCGTTTCCGATGAGAAGATTATCATAGCTTATACCGTGAAAAGAAGCTAAGCTTTTTTTCAAATGCCTGGATTCAGGCTCGGGATAATGAATGAGGGTATTAATATTTTTCCTGAGGGTTTTTCGGGTTGAGGAGGGCATACCCAGAGGGTTGATATTGACGCTAAAATCGATTATTTTCTCTCCCCGGAAAGATCTTTCCTTAAAGTAGGCTCGAATATTTCCTCCGTGGATTCTATCTATAGGCATTAGTAATTACTCAGGTACGGCCACAAAGACACCAAGACACTAAGAGAGCAAAATGATTCTTTTTATACCTTTTTGTAACTACCCAGGTAGATAGGCTGAAGGCTGTTAGTCTATTTCAGCCCCTTACCCTCAGTCTTCAGCCTAAGTAGTTACTAAATTTCATTGTTTACCTTTGTGTCTTTGTGCCTTAGTGGCTGAATAGTTACCGGCATTATTCATATCTTTACCAGAATCAAACCAAACAAAAGTACGGCTATCTCGGTGACTTCATTTATGGCCCCAATGGTATCTCCGGTCATGCCGCCTATTCTCTTCCGGAAATATTTTATTAGATAGAGTAGGGTAGGGACTAAAATGCTGAATAAAATAATAGCTTGAAATCCCACAAGAAATATCAACAAGGTTAAGCTAAGCAAGCTGCTTATAAAGAGTTCTCTCTTGCCGGCATATTTAATAACGGATTCCGCTTTCCCTGTCTCTCGGGCGTAGTTAGAAACAAAGCAAGCCAAAACTTGAGCCCATCTCCCCAAAATGCACATTGCTAGTAAATACTTCCATAAAGTAGGAAGGGGAAAGCCTTCTAAGAGCGTAAACTTCAATAGCAAAATACCAATTAGCCCCATGGCCCCCATAGCGCCGAGATGGCTATCGCGCATAATCTCTAAAATCTTCTCTTGATCATTCGTGCCGGCACAAAATCCATCGCAAGTATCGACAAATCCGTCCAGATGAATTCCTCCGGTTATACATATGAGGACAATGAGGACTAAAACATTCGCTACCTGGTGAGGGAAAACTGCCGAAAAGACAAACAAACTGAAGACACTGATTAAGCCAATAATAGCTCCCACTAAAGGAAAATAAGTCAGGGATTGACCAAGCTCCGGCTCTTTTATATCCTTGATTTTAACAGGAAAGATGGTTAAAAATTGCCAGGCCAGAAAAAATTTCTTCATGCCGCCGGCTCTTTTTGAGAAACTCCGGCATCCTGAAAGGTTGCCATCTGAGTTAAAATTTTAATCCCTGCCTCGATGATACTTATCCCTAAAGCAGCGCCGGTGCCTTCTCCCAATCTTAGATTGAGGTCTAAAATGGGCTTAAGCCCGAGGTAGTTGAGGGTTATTTTATGTCCTCTTTCTACGGAGCAGTGAGCGGCGAACATGTAATCCTTTACCTTTGGCTCTAAAGAAAAGGCGATCAGGGCTGCCGCTCCGGAAATAAATCCGTCTATGACCACCGGGATTCTTCGGGAAGCTCCGGCTAAAATTATACCGGCCAATCCCCCGATCTCAAATCCTCCCACTTTAGATAAAACCTCCAGAGGATTTTTGGGGTCGGGTTCATTAAGACTAAGTGCCCTTTTAATCAATTCTATCTTTCCGGCCAGGGCCTGATCGTCAATACCGGTGCCTCTACCGGTAACATTTTCTACTCTTTCTCCGGTTATCGCGGCGACTATGGCACTGCTGGGAGTGGTATTTCCAATTCCCATATCTCCTGTCCCCACTAGATCAATCCCATTCTTAAATTCATCTTCAAATACCTCTATCCCGTTTTCTATAGACCGAATAGCTTCTTCCCGGGTCATAGCCGGCTCTTGAACCATATTTTTAGTGCCCCAAGCTATCTTCCTATCTTTAAAATTTTGGGTTTTGGATTTTGGGTTTTGGATTTTTACCGCTATTCCCATATCAACCACCACCACTCTGGCTCCTACATGCCTGGCTAAAACATTTATTCCCGCTCCTCCCCGGAGGAAGTTATAGACCATTTGCGGGGTTACTTCCTGAGGAAAGGCGCTGACCCCTTCTTCCGCGATACCGTGATCTCCGGCCAGGGTAAAGATAACTTTATTAATAAATTGAGGGGCTTCGTTTTTGGTAATTTCCACCACTTGTTGAGCAAGTTCCTCTAAGCGCCCCAGGCTTCCCGGGGGTTTGGTAAGATTATCAAGCCGCTTTTGAATCTTTTTTCCTAGAGCGTAATCCACTTTTTCAATTTTACTTATTGTTTCCTTCAGCATTTTCATCTTCTCCTCCTAATGAGCACATCACTTAGCAAAGCTAAGTGATCAGTGCGAATTATCCCGCGTAGTATGCTAAAAATTATCAAAGAGAATTTTTGCATATTTCACGAAGCGGGACACATCCTTTCACTTGAGCACATCTTCAAACATACAACTTAGCTTCACTATCGTTCGCTAAGGCGTGGCTTCATTTTATTTTCACCGGAATACCCGAGACCATAAAATATACTTCATCAGCACCTCGGGCCATCATTTGATTGGCCACCCCCACTAAATCCCGAAATTGTCTGGCTAACTTATTTTCCGGAACTATCCCACTTCCCACTTCATTGGAAACTATAATGGTAGTAGAGGAAGCCCCTGATATGAACTTGACTATTTCCTCTGTTTTCTTTTTAATCTCCCCCTCCTTGAATCCCTTCAGAAGTAAGCCTGAGATAAACAATGTTAAGCAATCGATAACTACTACCTTAGAGTCTATTTTTGTATTTTGAAGCGCTTTTAATATGTCTATCTCGCCTTCAATTGTCTTCCAGGAGGAGGGACGTTCTTTTTGGTGTAGCTTGACCCGCTTTTTCATTTCTTCATCCTCGGGAATACAGGTAGCTATAAATACTACTTTATCTCTGCTCGTTTGTGTTTGTAAGGGTATTGGGGCATTAGCGGCTTTTTTAGCTAACCCCACCGCAAATTGACTCTTCCCCGACCGAGCAGCCCCGGTGATAAAAATTATCCTTCCCATAATCTCGCTGTATAGGAAATTATAAACCATAGGTGAACACAGGTAAACACAGAAAGTAACTACTTAGGTTGCCAGGTTCATGGTTCAAAGGTTTAGAGGTTCACGGTTGTTTGCTTAAGCGTTCAATCTTGAAGTATAGTAAAACATAAAACACTTTTCTATACTTGATTACACAGATTACTTCAAAAGAAAATCTGTGTAATCAGGTTTTGGAATCTGTGTAATCAGCCGAACGAAGTGAGGCATATCTTAGCGTACAGGAATTTCAATGTTTAGCTATCTAAATCATCTTTTAGCTTATCTGGGC
>CAZUTJ010000032.1:0-8728 GCA_964622875.1 uncultured bacterium | reverse complement strand
AAAGGTTCACGGTTAAACCGATCAAGATTGAATGCTAAGCAAATAACCCTGAACCTTTGAACCTAATCAATTACGCCTTATCTTCATAATACAGGTTTATGTTTATCATTTTCTAACCCTGAACCGTGAACCCTTGAACCTTTGAACCTCTAAGCCTATATAAATTGCCCGTCTTTTATCTGCATAATCCGGTGGGCAATATGGGCAATTGCCGGGTCATGGGTAACTATTACTACTGTCCGCCCTTCTTTATTTAGTTCAGTCAATATCTTCATCACGGCATTGCCGGTCTTACTATCAAGATTACCGGTTGGTTCATCGCCGATAATGAGCAGAGGGTCGTTACTTAACGCTCTGGCAATGGCTACTCTTTGTTGTTCGCCACCACTTAGCTCCGACGGTTTATGCTTCATTCTAGCTTGCATTCCTACCATTTCCAGCAACATTGTTGCTCTTGGGGATATTTTGTTATTGTCTTTTCCGGCAAATACCATAGGAAGCATGACATTCTCAAGGGCATTTAAGGTGGGGATTAAATTGTAACTTTGAAATATAAACCCAATCTTGTCTCGTCTGATTTTGGCCAGTCCTTTATCACCCAGTTGCGCTATATCTATGCTGTCAATCAAAATTTCTCCGCTGGTTGGCTTCTCCAGACAGCTCACCACATTCAAAAGCGTAGATTTTCCACACCCGGATGACCCCTGTATAGCCACAAACTCCCCTTTCTCCACCTGCAAATCAATGCCGTTTAAAGCTCTTATTTCTATACTGCCCTTGCCATAAATTTTAGTGAGATTTTTTGCCTGAATCATTTCAATTTCCCCCTTACAATAAATTGATTTGCCCTCTTAGCCGGTATTAAAATAACTCCATAGGTAAGCTCCCCACCCACCCACTTTTTGTCAAGCTAATTCATTTGATAAATTGAGCGTGTAAGTCATTATAAAATATTTATTTTATCTTTCACCTTGCTACCTTCTATTATCGCTTTTAGTGATAATTGTCAATTCTTAATTCTCGTCAAACTGATAACTTAATTCTCTCCTCGGTCATCTCTTCCACATATACCAACCGGCCCTCAATGTTGCGGTTTGGAAAAATTTCTGAGAGGAGCTTTAAATAAGTAAGTACTTGTTCCTGATGTTCCTGGGAGCGGGGCTCGCCGCACTTGAATTCAATAATGATCACCTTTTTTGCGGTTACCAAAAAGCGATCCACCCGGTACCGCCGACCTTGACTATCTACGATCTCCTTCTCGCAAAAAACCTTAACGTCCTCGGGTAAAACGAACCATTTCCGCCCGGATTCCTCATTAAAAAAATGCTTCAGGAAAGGAATTATTTCCTTCTCTTTTTCCCCCAGGGAAAGAAATAAGCTGTCCAGCTCCTCCGACCAATTTTCGGATAGTTTTTCTATCCCAGATAGGAAATTATGGATCAAAATCCCCCTCTCCTGTGCTTTTTTCCTAAGGTTATCAGTTAGCTCTACCGTCGATATAGGGGAACGATAAAGCTTATCCTGCCACTCTCGGAAAGACGGCGGGTAAGGTAGATATCTTTCTTTTTCAGGAGAAGCCAAAACCGAACGAGCTAGAGGGCAACCAATTTTCAAGAGAGAATCTTCAAAAACAATAGGCAGGGGAAGTTTCCCCACCCCGCTCTTATAATTAGGTAGGAAAATATAAAGTTCGTCCCTCGCCCGGGTGGAAGCTACATAAAAAGCATTTAACTCATCAAGCAATTGGGAAGCAAATTCTTCCTGATAAAGCTCTTTAAGTTTAGAGGAAACGCGGATATATTTTTGATTGATACGGTAAGGAACAAAACCATCATCCCGTTTTTCATAAACTTCCCTGGCAGAAGGCTTGTTCAGGTAAGCAAAAGGGATAATCACGAGAGGGAAGCCCAGCCCTTTGGCCTTGTGAATGGTCAGCACCCGGATAGCGTTGGTATATTCAGGCAGAACTACTTGAAAACTCTCCCTGGTTTCTCCCTCTCGGGACCAATAGTCAAGAAATACTTTCAGGGCATTCCCCCCTTCCGCTTCGCTTTCCTTCAAGACCTCCAGAAGTTGGCAGAAGAACCCTTCCTCGCCAGGGAAATTTTCCCCCACCTTATATTTTCTAAGAATACGGCTAATTAAATCATAGGGCGGCAAGAATCCGGCCGCTTGAAAATATTCCTCTAAATACTCCTGCCATACCCCGGGAAACCTCTTCCGGAAAAGAATATAAAGAGGCCTCTCTTCCCTTCGGTTTTCTAAAAGAAAAGAGAATATCTCTTCCCGGGTAAGGGTGCTGACTTTAAGAAAAATATCTCCGGAGAGGAAGCAGGCAAAAGAGAAATTATCCGGGGGAGAATCCAAAAAATCCAGAAAACTGATCAACTCCCGCACTAAGCTGTTTGAGGAGATATCCAGAGTCTTCTCCGAGGCTACGGGGAGACCGGCTCCGGTAAGCACGCCGGTAACCCAGGAGGCCTCCTGGTTCGTTCTGACAAGAATAGCTAAATCACGCGGAGAAAACCGAGGAATTATCTGAATGCTAATTAAATCAACCAGTCGCTTCCCCAGAGCTAGATTCAGCTCCTCTTTCCTTAAAGGCTCCTGAGGAGAAATTCTTTCCACCTGGACCAGCCCTCCCTTCTTCTCCCCCCGGGGGTCTATTTTCTGTTGAGAATGGGTATAGGCTTTGAAGAGAGAAGGTAGGTTAGGAACCTCTTCCTCTACCCCGACCGCTTCGGCCCAGAAGAGAAGATTTTCTTCAGAAAAAGTCTCATTAATGAAAGAAATGATATTCTCCCGGCTGCGATAGTTTATTTCCGGAAATTTTTCCTCAACGGCTTTTTCCTCCACGCTGGGAAAGCTCCCTTTCGCTTCTTCAAAGAGAGCGCTTTCTCCTCCCCGAAACCGGTAGATAGCTTGTTTCCGATCACCGACATAAAAAAGAGACCCTCTCTGGGAGAGCGTCTCTTCAATAAGCGGAAACAGATTCTCCCACTGAAGACGGCTGGTGTCCTGAAACTCATCGATGAAGAAATGAGAAATACGGTCGCCTAAGTGAAAATAAATTTCGGGAACTATTCCGGCTTCGGCCAGGAAGCTTTTGAGGTGAAGATTAAGGTCTTCAATAAAGACTATTTGACGACGCTCTTTAAAAGAGTGAAGGCTATTTTCAAAAAGATCAACAAGATTAAGGAAGGGAGCAAAACGAGCCTGCGCCGTTATTTCAGCTAAGGAAGAAAGAACCTCCCGAATTTTCTTCCAGGCCACTTCCTGCTCAGGCAAAGGACAGGAATTCTTTTGGCAAAGCTCCCGCACCTCTCCCTTGAGAAACATCTGACTTTCCCAGGGCGAGTAACGTTTATCCTCAATAAATCTGCCGGCCGCCTGGAGAAAATGCCTCTTAAAGTTTAACACTCCCTCCCCGCTCTTAAGAAAATCCTTCAGAGCCTCCCGGAGACACTCCCGACTCTCTTTGAGATCTTCGTAAGAAAAGAGCTTCTTTAATGGCTGTCCTTTCAGGAATTGCTGCTTCCTTAAATCACTAATATTTTTTAGGATGATCCTTTTTATGTCCCAATCAGCTTCTTCGTCCAGCCTGAGAAGTTCATGAAGCAGATCCAAAAAAAGGTGGGTGATAGTTTTCTGTCTCCCGGAACCCTCACCAGCTTCCCCTAAAGATCTAACGGGGCGTACCTGAGAAAGAAGCTCATCGAAAACAAAACTAAGGGCGGGAGAAGAATCCAGGATTATTTCAAAGCGGGGGGGAAGACCTAATTCCAGGGCGGAAGATCTAATTATGGAGGCCAAAAAAGAGTCGATGGTCTGCACCCTGAGGTCTGAGTACTTAGCTAACAATTCCTCCAACTTCCGGCGGGCGGATTCCCCCCGCTCGGAATCACTCAGGGCTAACTCCTTGAGGCGAGAAACAATCCTCTCTTTCATTTCCCCGGCGGCTTTATTGGTAAAGGTAATAGCCAGTATCTGACGGGGAGAGGCCTTTATAGGCGGGGAAAGAAGAAAGTTTATATATCTTTCCGAGAGAGAATAAGTCTTTCCGGCCCCAGCCGAGGCTGTTATAACCAAAATATGGGGAAAATCCAACTAAAAAGACTCCATGGTTCAAGGTTCAAGGTTCAAGGTTAGAAAACGATGAACATAAACCAGTATGAAGATAAAGTAACTAACCGTGAACCTGGCAACCTGAGTATTATTCTCTTTACTTTATTTGAAATTTGGATTTTGACATTTGTCATTTACTGCACTTAGACGCGATTAAGAGGAGAAATATAGAGTGGTACTGGAAAGAGAGCTTCTATGAGGGGAGATACTTCCAATGACTCCAGGGAATCGCTTGCCTCAAGTGGTCCAAAGAGAAGGCGGCTCAGGGCTCGCCTTTTCAGCTCAATTTTATAATGAGGTTGCCTGTTGCCAAAAGTCAAATTTACTTCTTCCTCCTGGCCCTTAATTTTTAAAGCCAATTCTCCCTTTACCCCCATTCTGCTTGCCCGGCGTCTCAAGAAGGGAATTAACTTCTTCAGAGTAGACTGAAGATTAATTAGGCGAATCATTCCCAAAGGTCCAATGCTGTAGGTATCACTAATCTTTAATAAAAAGGGAATATAGTGACTACCGGGGGCACAGGAGAAATTTAGCGACTTCAGATGTTTTCTTCTCCGGAAGAGATAGTGGGCCAGACCCTCAAGTAGTTCGGCTGGGCCGCCAAACTCATCTACGGTTCGGTGCGGCCCCTGAACACTCAGGATAAGATAAGCAAAGGACTCCCCTTCCTCGGCCAGGAGAGTTTCCCTCTTGCCCCGGGTAAACAAAGAAAGATAGTCGGAAGGAGTTCTCTCGTTCCTTACTGGTTGCTTTTCATAGATAGCGGCTATCTTTCTTAGGTCAGACTTAGATTCCTCAAAAAACCGGACACGGGAGAAGGCAGAAGGTAAGTCAGACAGGTGACGCCGGCTCACAGTGAAATGGTACTGGCGGCCAGCAGTCTCCCAGCCAAAGTTTCCATAGCGTTTGCGGTCCCCGCCCAGCCAGGAGATATCATAGCCCTCAGTTTCCATAATTTTGATAGACTTTTTCAATAAACGAGACATCAGTCCCTGACCACGATAATTCGCATCAGTGCAGACGCCGCCTATACCTCCCACCTTAAGCAGCGCATCTTCAACCCGGAGACTTAGGGGAAACAATCCCACATTACTGACAATCTTTCCTTGATGGCGAATGATAAGATTATTGGAGGCGGCCCGGTGAGAAGGCCGATAGATGTGGTTATATTCCCGCTGCATGCCTTCCCGGGAATGGGGGCGAAAAATGCGGTTAATAAAAGCCATCAGCTCATCATATTCAGAAACCGTGGCTCTCCTGGGACCTTCCATATCCTCCCTCAGTATTCTATCAATGAAAATAAGGGATATCCCTTGAACTTCTCCCGCCCTTTAAGAAAAGTCAGCTCAACGAGAAAGGCTATTTCCACTATCTCTCCTTTCAACTTTTCTACTAACTCCAGCGTGGCCAAACTGGTCCCGCCGGTAGCCAGGAGGTCATCAACGATTAAAACCCGGGCCCCTTCCTCAAAAGCATCCCGGTGTATTTCCAACTCATCCTCCCCGTATTCCAGTTGATAGGAAGCTCGAAAGGTAGCGGCCGGCAACTTTCCCGGTTTGCGGACGGGAACCATTCCCGCTTGCAGTCGGTAGGCCAGAGCGGAGGCTAAAATGAACCCCCGGGATTCTACCCCCACGACTACATCTATTTTCTTCCCCTGATAGCGGTCCCCCAGAATGTCAATTATTTTCTGGAAAGCGGGGCCATGTTGAAGAAGGGTAGTTATATCTTTAAAAATTATCCCTTTTTTGGGGAAATCGGGGACATCTCTAATCCTCGCCTTCAACTCTTCTATCATTCTAAGTACTCCCTGCCGTAACCGTTCACGGGCTGAAAACGCAACGTGTCCTTATCCAGGTATCCTTATCTATGATATGTGGTAGCCATTCACAGCTTGAAATTGGAAACTTGGCCTACATGCTTTTGTACTGTTCTTCCCAATTTCTAATTTTTAATTTCAACGTTCCGTGAACGGTTACGTATCCAGAATACTGATTTTAAAGCATACAGGCATTTTATTCCAGATTCCGACTCCCGAATTCTGTGAGCGCCTATCATCAATCTAACCTACCTGAGTAATTACTTATAGTTTTCCATTGGCGATAAGCTTATTATCAACTACCTCTCTACCTTGCCGAGAGGAGACCAGCTCGACAAAGCGCTCGATGACTGCATGGAGATTATCGCTGGCAGAATAAACATAGAGAGGGACTCCCCCGGTAGCCATACTGCGGACGATGCCGCGGGATTCAAAGCGTCGGAGAACCCTGACCACCCTCTTAACATCCTCCCCCAGGCTTAGTAATCTCTCTGGGGCTCTCCACCGCGATTAGGCCCCGGCAGAAATAAACAATAATATCTATATCCAGGGAGGAATGAATCCGATGATTAATAAATCTTTCTATTTCCGCATCAAGTTTATCAACCACAATTACTCACCCCCCTCAACGCACTTTTTGTTAATTATACCATATCTACCTTCTCCTGGCAACTATTTTCTGGCCTTGCTGAAAAACCGAATCGATTTTTTTAGTTTGTCGTCGGGAAGTCAAAATCAGTGTTGGTGGAAGGCAAGGGAGGGAAGACTACCAGGGCAGAAAACGCATTCTCGCATCATCAAGTTTTCCCGTTGGCAGCCTGCCAGGCAGGTTCATGAATTCAAGAAAGTCTAATACGGTATAATAGCTATCAACATAAACAATAATTTGTATTCCTGGGCCAAGATATTGTCTTCGGATTAGACGGATACCCCGATCAAGCAGTCCTTCATATCTGTCCATGTTGGCGATCTCTTAGTGACCCCATTTTATTGTAAAATGCCTCGTAAGTGATGTTTTATCAATTAGTTGTGTATAAACATAAGCATAATCTGTAACTTATTGTCTCCAAAGCACTTATGCAAGACATTTCAATAAAGTGGGGATGCCAGGAATTATCTTTGGCAGATCTTTTATGTTTATATACTTAAGGTTTGATTTATCCCCTTCCTTGAAAGATAGATACTAGTGGCCATGGAGCTTATCTTCCCTACAGATACACACCTTTTGACCGCACTTCTTGTAGTGCTTGATGACGGTGCCCTTTATCATATCCCGGATGGCCAGGTTCTTCTCCTCCAAGTAAGAGCGCTCTCTGGCAAGCTTTCCTACCCGTTGGCGTATTCTGCTCAGGTCATTCATCTCACTCATACTGGCTACCTCTCTTTCCTATATTATAGCCAGAAATCAAATAAAAGTCAGCTTTTTTGAAAAATTCTAGGCTATTTTGAGGGGGTTATAGGCGAGGGAAAAAATCGATTCGGTTTTTCAGTATACATATATCTCGGCGGTAATTTCCCTAAACTTCATGGTGCCTTTGGTGAACTCTATCGTGGTGCTGGGATAATTGGAGGCCACAACACTTAGTCCGGTTAACCGGGAAAAGAGAACACTTTTCCCCACATTGGGATTCCCCATGAGAAGTATTTTCACTTCTTCACCTCTACAAAGACCTTCATCGCCATTCTCCTCCCGATGGCCACCCTGGCTCTATCCACTTCCACAACAACCG
The DNA here is from genome assembly GCA_964622875.1 of uncultured bacterium. Lineage (GTDB taxonomy): Bacteria > NPL-UPA2 > NPL-UPA2 > NPL-UPA2 > JAADIA01 > CAZGXS01. Next base: position 1,054 of record CAZUTJ010000032.1, on the reverse strand, counting down.
GGCCTTTCAAAGGGGCAGAACCTACCTTGCGAACAGTCTTGCCCACCCTGACCCCCAGCGAGGTAAGCCGTCTCTCCAGGCCGCATCCTCCCTCTATCTGCTTGATCACTGCGGTTTTCCCCGGCCCAGTTCCAGTAATCGGACTCCCTTATTCTGCATAAATCCACTCCTTTCCCCCTCACCCCTACGAGAACCTAACATCCAGGGTAACTTTGAATTTCCTAAGCTTTGAAATTAGAAATTTGGACTTCACGCTTTTGCACTGTTTTTCCTAATTTCCAATTTCTACTTTCATCTCTTCATAGTTTCCAATTTCCAAGTTTCCAATTTCCAATTTCAAGCCGTGAACGGCTACCTTATATTTACTATTAAATCACCTTATGCTTTTCCCTTTCCCCTCTTCCTTTACCAACAAAAGGGAGGCTTTCAAGGTGAATCCCCAATGTTGCGCTTTTTTTCTGATAGATGATTTATATTTGTCTAATGGTTCTACATCTCCATAAATGGTAGAAAAAATTTTTCTGGCACTTCGATAAACAATCCTTGTTCCCACCTGAGAGGTATTAAAAACATTTGCCAATACGGCTTCTTTGGGAGCAATAGTAAGGGAAAGGATGATAACATCAAAGTCTGCGGCTGAAAAACTGGCTCCATCAGCTAAAATAATCTTAACTTTATCTCCACAGTTATACTTTTTCAGCCATTTATTTGCTGCCTGCATCACTTCAGCATCAATCTCTAAGACCGTTACTTCCGCTCCTGTAGAAGCGACAATAATCGTGGCCGTATAGGGAAGGCCGCCGCCAATATGCAAAACTTTTGTTTTAGGTCCTATTTTTGCCAGCCTAATCTCTTTAAGAACAATAGCTTGATAGGCCTTTAAATAAATTTTGCCCAGCAAACGAGACTGGTCAAAAGTATGTTTCTCTAAAAACTTGGTTTTCCCAAGAAACAATTGTCGCATAAATGCAGTTGCTTTAAGAGGCCGGAATAATTGTTGCAACAAGATATGCCTCACTTCGTTCGGCTGATTACACAGATTCCAAAAACCCGA
>CAZUTJ010000031.1:0-8967 GCA_964622875.1 uncultured bacterium | reverse complement strand
TACGGAAATGCGGGATTCCATTGCCGGCCCCGGCAAGGAAGAGAAGAAGGAATAAAGCCCTCCCTGCGGTCGGGAGTGGCAAAATTATATTGCTAAACTGCTAAACTGTTATATTGAAAAGTGGTTTAGCTATTTAACAGTTTCAAGACAACGCAGGTTAAAACCTATTACTCTTCTCTGGATTAGCAGGTTTTAACCTGCGGTCGGGAGTTTACAGTGGACAGCAAGAAAGCCCAATAAATTGGGCAACTACAAAGACAAACTGTAGTTACTTGATTTATCAAACTAATCAATGGATGTTTATAATTTCCTGGGCCGTAAAAAATTGAAATTCCGGGAGGCTAAGATATGGATATTCTTGTTCCTCTTTTCTGGGTGGTGGTGATTATTATCTGGATCGTCTCGGCTCTGGCCAGGAAACAGCCGGGGACTTCTCCGGAAGGAGAGCAGCCCCTGGCAAAAGGAGAGGGTTATCGGAAGCCGGAAGAAGCCCTGGAGCGCTTCCTCCGGCGACTATCCGGTGAAGAAGAGATAAGGGTAGCCCCTCTCAACCTGGAAAGAGAGACTCCCCTACCTCCCCGGATAGAGGAGGAAAGAGTGGCTCCTCCCCAGGTAAAGGCAGAAGAGCCGGTTTACAAAATGAAACTGCCGGAGAAGAAGGAAGAGATGAGATTGCCTTTACCGGGCACCCTGGACATTCCCACCATCCGCCAGGGAATAATTCTCTCTGAGATCCTCGGCCCTCCCCGGGCCGAGCGACCTCTTTAGGTAACAGGTCGGATTTATCCAATTTTTTACCTTGCGGAGGGAGCAGGTAAAGTGAAAAAGATACTGATTAGCGTTTCCCTACTGTTGGCCCTGGGAGTAATCTTCCTGATCGTCTTCTGGCCACGACTAGTTCCTCAGGAACTGGTCGTAGAACCGCCGCTAGTCAAGCCCTTAGTGGTCGAGCCCCGCCGAGGTGCCTGGCTGGATGAGATAATCGCCATTGTGGCCGATCACGAGATTGCTGTCCCCATGATCGAGGCCGGGGAGCTGCATATATTTGCCGACGATATCGCCTGCCCGGAAGTCTTCCGGGAGGTTGTGGCCTCCCCTTATATGGAGTATGAGCAACTGTTCGGGGTATCTATAGAGCTGACCTTAAACCCGGCCGGCACTCCGGAAGAGCCCTTCTTCCACGACGGGAGACTCAATCCCTTTGCCATTCCCCGGATACGGGAGGCGATGAACTGGCTTATTGATCGCACCTACATCGCTGAGGAACTCTGGGGGGGGATGGCCATTCCCCGCTATCTTCCCCTCCACCCCGCCTTCCCTGACTATGCCAGGTTTATCGATGTTGCCAGAAGGCTTGAGCTTTACTATGCTCATAACCCGGCTCAGGCAGAGGTAATAATTACCGAAGAGATGAAAAAACTCGGGGCCGAACGTATTAACGGTACCTGGTACTGGAAAGGAGAACCGGTAGAGATAATCGTCCTGAGTCGGGTGGAGGATACCCGACTGCATCTGGGACACTATGTAACGCGTCTCCTGGAGGATCTGGGGTTTAAGACCAGGCATTTGATGAAGACAGCGGCCGAGGCGGCCCCGATCTGGATGCACGCCGATCCTTACCAGGGGCTTTCCCATATCTACACCGGAGGCTGGATCGATACGGTGATCTCCCGGGACCAGGGAGGAGCATTCAACTTCTTTTATACCCCCCGGGGTATGCCTACCCCCCTCTGGTTAGCCACTAAACCCGCTCCGGAGTTCTGCGAGCTCGCCAATAGATTAGCTATCCGCGACTATCAGTGCCTGAAAGAACGCGCGGCCCTGTTTGAGCGAACGCTGGAACTGGCCCTGCAGGACTCCCACCGAATATGGGTAGTGAATACTATTGGATTTATGCCTCGCCGGGCCGAGATTTCCTTGGCCGCTGATCTGGCCGGAGGGATCGCCGGCGCCTTCCTCTGGGCCCTCACCAGCCGCTTTGAATGTCCAGTTACCGGGGAAATTGAAGTAGGAGGAACAGCAACCGTAGCTATGCCCAGCATTCTTCCTGATCCCTGGAATCCCCTCGCCGGCTCCAACTGGATTTTTGATATGATGTTCATCCGGGCCACCGGGGATTGGGGGACAATACCGGATCCCTTTACCGGACTAGCGCATCCCCAGCGGATCGAACGGGCCCAGGTCTATGTCAGAGAGGGGCTCCCGGTCGGGGTAACCCTCGGCTGGGTAGATCTAGAGTTCGTCCCCGAGGCTATGGAGGTCCCGGACGATGCCTGGGTTGACTGGGATGCCCTGGAGCAGCGGTTTATCACCCTGGAGGAAGCTAGCGCCAGGCCGGACTTTGACCCGGAAAGGCGCACCGCCGAGGTGAGAGTTCGGGTTTATTATCCGGCCAACCTCTTCGACACAGTGAAGTGGCACGACGGCAGCCCCTTAGACCTGGCGGACTTCGTGATGGGTATGATCTTAGGATTCGACCGGCCCAACCCGGACAGTCCCATCTTCGATGAAGCGGAGGTACCCGGCTTCACTACCTTCATGAAGCATTTCCGGGGCGTGAGAATCGTCAGCGAGGACCCCTTGATAATTGAGTCTTATACCAATATGGCCTTGCTGGATGCCGAGGCAATCGCGGCCGGTTGGACCTGGTTCCCCTATTATGGTCAGGGTCCGGGGGCCTGGCACAATCTGACCCCGGCCATATTGGCTGAGAAGAACAAGGAGTTGGCCTTCTCCACCGCCAGGGCCGGTGACCTGGAGGTAGAATGGATGAGCTTCATCGCTGGCCCCAGCCTACCCATCCTGGAAGAGCGCCTCAACTATGCCCGGGCTAGCGGTTTCCTTCCCTATGCGCCCACGCTCAGCGAATTTATAACCCTTGAGGAAACTACTATCCGCTACCTCAACTTGCAACATTGGCTTGAGGAGAAAGGACACTTCTGGATCGGGACCGGACCGTTCTATCTTGAGGCGGTCCATCCCATAGAGATGATTGTTCACCTCAGGCGGTTCCCTTATTTCCCTGACCGGGCAGAGAAATGGGTCGGCTTTGTGGAACCGCGCATCGCTGCCGTTGAGGTTGCCGGGCCAGCTAAGGTCATCGCCGGGGAAGAAGCGATCTTCGCTATTGAGGTAACCTTTGAGGCTCAGCCCTACCCGGTGGCCGATGTCTACCTGGCCACCTATCTCCTTATCGATGCCCGGGGTGAGATTATCCACATCGGTGAGGCCATCGATATTCGGGATGGGCGGTGGCAGGTGATCATCCCCGGGGAGAAGACCGCCGCCCTCACTGTGGGCTCTACCAGGCTGGAGGTAGTCATCTCACCCACCGTTGTGGCTATTCCCTCCTTTGCTAGCCTAACATTTGTCCTATTTCCAAAAAAGTAACCTCTGAGAAGAAGTCTAGTGCTCTGTGACCTTAGTTTTGACACATTTTGTTTGTCATTCCCGCGAAGGCGGGAATCCAGACTGTAACTATGAATTCTGGATTGCCCGGTCAAGCCGGGTAATGACAGGAATTTATGTCACAAAGCACTAGTGCCCTGTAACCCAAATTTTTGTCAGGTACAGTTGGGGTAGTGTAGGGGCTTGTCCCCGTTCTCTTGCGCCTCATAAAGGGCTACACTACCAAATGATGCAAAGCTAAGGTTACAGAACATTAGGTATTCCTTGATAAATATAACCCCAAAGAGGAGAAAGCCATGCGGGAGTTAGAGGCCTCAAGACCTCAACGAAAGTTCACTATTTCCCCTTCTCTTACCCGGGTGGTAAAGTACGTGCTTGTCAGGCTGATTACCATCGGCATCGCCGTTATTCTGGGAATATTCTTAACCATCCTTGTCGCCAACTGGGGCGGGCACCTGGACGAGGTAAAGGAAGCCGCCATCTTTGAGAGGGAGGCGATGAGGGTCCGCGAGGATGAGGCGCTTCGCCTCCTGTTGGTAGAGGAGCGTGAGGCGATCATCAGGGAAAGAGTAGAAATTGAGAAGAGACGTCAGGGGCTGGACCGACCCTTCCTCGTGCGCACCCCGGGCTACCTTATCGGCGCCCTAACGTTGGATCTGGGATGGGCCCCCACTATGACCAGCCCCTCCGGATCAAGGTTGGTGCGGCTGATCATTCTTGAGCGACTCCCGGCCACTCTGGTTCTCTTTGGCACCGCCAATCTTTTGCTCTTCTTCCTGGCCCTCTTCTTCGCCCTTTTTCTCTCCCGGCGCTATGGAAGTGGCCTGGATAAGGCCATCATTGCCCTGGCTCCCACCTCGGCCGCCCCGGCCTGGTTTTACGGAATTTTCTTAATCTTTATCTTTGCCATAGTGCTGGGGGTTTTGCCCTTTGGGGGGATGGTTGAGGCTCCACCCCCACCCACCAGACTGGGATATGCCTTGAGCCTCCTTGAACATCTGGTTCTGCCGGTTCTGGCCATCCTTATCAGTGCCGTCTTCATTTCCATCTACAGTTTACGCACCTTCTTCCTCATCCACTCCAGCGAGGACTATGTAGAAATGGCCCAGGCCCGGGGACTCTCCTCAAGAATGATCGAGCGGAAGTATGTGCTGCGACCTACCCTCCCTCCCATTATCATGAGCTTTGCCATGACCCTCATCACTATGTGGATGGGGAGTATCGTTCTGGAGGCGATCTTCCGTTGGCCCGGGTTGGGAACCCTCTTCTTTGAGGCCATTGGCCGGGGCGAAACTCCGGTTATCGTCGGGTCAGTCATCATCTATGCCTATCTTCTGGCGATAACGCTCTTCGTTATAGATTTTGTCTTTGCTTTAGTTGATCCCCGGGTTAAGGTTGGGGCTGAAGGAAGGGGCCTGAGATGAGAACTTTACCGGGCTTAAGACAACTCCGACGCTATCCGGCCGCCGCTTTGGGGCTGGCGATCATCGGGGCCCTCATCATCGTCGCCATCTACACCGTTATCACCATTCCTTACGGTGAAGCGATCAGGCTCTGGCGAGGGGGGGAAGGAATCTGGGAGGACTACCCCCGGAAGGCCTGGCCGCAATGGATAAACCTCCTGCCCTGGGAGAACCGTCCCTCCACCATCATCTTATGCAGCACTGAGGCAGGAGAAAAGACCGTCCGGCCTCTCGCCAAGGGGAAAAGTGAGGTAGAGATCCTGTTTCCCTTCTACTTCCCCTACGACGGCTTTCCTCAGGAAATAACTATCTTCTTTGCGACTAAGTATGATGAGATACGGCCGCATGTCACCCTTACCTGGCTCACCCCGGATGGAAGAGAGATCTGCCTGGAATCCCACACCGCGGTGGGAACATATCGCCTGTCCATTGACGCGGGCCTCACCCGCCGGCTGGGAGGAAGGCCCGCCCACCTGGGGCTGTTTGCCGACCCAGCTACCCCCGAGAAGCCCCTCAAAGGAGAATATACCTTGCGGATAGCGGGCTGGTTGTTTGAAGAGGAGGCCGACCTCAATGCCCGGCTGGTGGTCTATGGCCAGGTGCACGGCTTGGCCGGGACCGATCACCAGCGCCGGGATCTCCTGGTGGGATTACTCTGGGGAATTCCCGTGGCTCTGGCCTTCGGAATGTTAGCGGCCGTGGGCGCCCAGATAAGCACCTTCATCCTGGCCGCCATCGGGGTCTGGTATGGGAAGTGGGTAGACGGCCTTTTCCGCTGGCTCACCCAGGTGAATATGCTCTTGCCCATGCTTCCTCTCCTCATCATGATCGGTATGTTCTTCTCGCGAAGTATCTGGGTAATGCTGGGAGTAGTCGTCCTTTTAAGTATCTTCAGTTCATCTTATTTTGTTTTACGAGCTATGTTTCTCCAGATAAAGGATTCATCCTACATCGAAGCAGCCCGGGCCTATGGAGCCGGAAATTCCCGGATCATTTTCCGGTATATGATCCCCAAGGTTATCCCGGTGCTCCTTCCCGGGTTTGTCACTCTCATCCCTACCTTTGTTTTTCTGGAGGCAACATTGGCCGTCCTGGGACTGGGCGATCCCCACCTGCCCACTTTGGGCAAGGTGATCCATGATGCCCACGCCCAGGCAGCCATTTACACCGGACACTCCTACTGGATAGTGCAACCGGCAATCCTTCTTCTAATGATGGGATTTGCCTTTGCCATGGTCGGTTATACTCTCGACCGCATCTTTAATCCCCGGCTAAGGGAGATTTAATGGAGGAAAATACTTTTATCAGGATCAAAAACCTCTGCCTCTACTTCCGTAGCGGCGAGGGTATTGTCCAGGCGGTGGACAAGGTGAACTTCACCCTCAGTCGAGGTCCCTCTCTGGTTATCGTGGGTGAATCCGGCTGCGGGAAAACCTCCCTGGCCAGAGCCCTCTTAAGACTGCTTCCCCGCAATGTGCATACCTATGCCGGGCAAATATCCCTCCAGGGGACTGATCTAATGAAGCTCGGCCAGGAACGCTTCCGGCGAGAGGTAAGGTGGAGCCAGATTGCCCTCGTGCCCCAGGCGGCGATGAATTCTCTCAACCCGGTGATCAAGGTCGGGGAGCAAGTAGCGGAGCCACTGCTGATACATAACCGGGTGAGAGGGAAAGGTGAAGCCAGAGAGCGGGCCCGGTCAACATGCGAGCAGGTAGGACTCCCGGGAGATTTCTTAGACCGTTACCCGTTTGAGCTCTCCGGGGGGATGCGGCAGCGGGCCGCCATCGCCATGGCCCTGGTAATGAAGCCGACACTGATAATTCTCGATGAGCCCACCTCAGCGCTGGATGTGTTGACGCAGGCAAACATTATGAATGTGCTCAAGAGGATTAAGCGGGAAGTAGAGACAAACTTTATTCTCATTACCCATGACATTGCCACCTCCAGTGAGTTAGCAGACGAGGCCGCGATCATGTACGCCGGGCAGATAGTGGAAATATGCCCTGCGGCCCGGTTCTATCGCCAGCCGTTTCATCCCTATGCCAGGAAGCTTATGGCCAGCGTGCCCACCTTGCGAGGAAAGAAGGAACTCGAATTTATTCCGGGACGACCCCCAAGTCTCATCAATCCTCCCCCGGGCTGTCGCTTTGCCAACCGCTGCCCGTCTCGGTTTGACAAGTGCGAGGAGGATCCCCTTCTGGTAGAGGTCGGTGCGGGACACCGGGTAAAGTGCTGGTTGTATAAAACTTGAGGTAAGAAAGATGCAGAATGAAATATTACTCAGAGTAGAAGATCTGCACACCTGGTTTGAGTTAAGGAAGTGGGGATTTTTACATGCGGGGTTTGTGCAGGCAGTGGATGGAGTTAACTTTAACCTTCAGCGGGGAGAAGCAGTGGCTATCGTGGGCGAGTCCGGTTGCGGGAAGAGCACCCTGGCTCGGACAATTTTAGGCCTCACCCGACCCACAAAAGGAAGGATCGGCTTTAAGGGAAATATTCTTGAGGCCAGGGGAACGCGGGAATACCGCTCCCAGGTCGGTTATGTGCAGCAGGACCCCTACGGGGCGCTTCCCTCCTTTATGAGTGTGAGAGGTATTTTAGAAGAACCCCTGCGCATCAATGGGGTTAAAAACAAAACTGAAAGGAAGGAGCGCGTTGAAGAAGCTTTGACAGAGGTGAAGTTGACTCCGGTGGAAGAATTTCTTCCCAAATTTCCCCATATGCTTTCTGGAGGTCAGCAGCAGCGGGTGGTGATCACCCGAGCCATGATCCTCAAGCCGAAGCTCATCATTGCCGATGAGCCGGTGTCTATGCTCGATGCCTCGGTTCGGGTGGAGATACTCCAGCTCCTGGAAAGACTTCAGCAGGCCCACGACCTGGGAGTGATTTACATCACCCATGACCTGGCCACCGTCCGCTACTTTACGGAACGTATCTTCATCATGTACGGGGCAAATTTGGTGGAAATGGCTAAAGTAAGAGAACTTCTAGATAACCCCTTGCACCCCTACACTCAGGCATTGCTAGCAGCCACTGGTGATCCCGACCCGGAAAACGCCACCACCTTCAAAGAGGTGCCCCCGGGAGAACCTCCCAGCCTCCGCAACCCTCCTCCCGGGTGCCGATTCCACCCCCGCTGTTCTTCTATCATAAAGGGGTTATGTGATCGGGAAAAGCCGCCAAACTTTGAGCCCCGGGGGGGACACCTGGTAAGGTGTTGGCTTCACCAATGAGTACTCTAAAGCTTATCATCCTCGGATTCGGGTTACTCCTGATGGGGGCGGGACTACCTTTCCTTATGGTCATTCAGCTTGTGGAACCTACACTCCTCTTAAACTTCTTGGCGGCTATTTCGTCAATCGGCGGCCTGATCATCGGGCTTATCGGGATCGTTCACTATGAGCGATCAAGATGTCAGAACAAAGACTGATTATTTGCTCCCCACCTGATTTGCTTTCCGGCAAATCAGGTAGGGAGCATTCTTACAACTCTCGACGATAGGCTTCCCTTAGCTAAATCGTTACCTCTATTTCTTCTTTTTGCCGGACGGGGAAGATCCCTTGAGCATCTTTTTCAGGGCTTTAACTTCCCTCTCTTTCTTCTTCACTTCATCATCTATCTTTTTTGCTTCCCGGCAGAGTTTCTTCAGCAAAGCTTGGTCCACTTTCTCCGGGCCGGCGAGATAAACCTTGCCTCCTATCTCCTTGAGTTTATTTTCTTTCTTTCTTTTCAAGCCCAGAACATCCAGGCTAAGTTTCCCCATCCGGGAAACGGCAATTAACTTCTCCTCACTTCGCCTGGCCATCACGGTAGCTTCCTTCCCTAACTTCCGGGAAGCTTCCACTATTTTTCCCTCGCTTCGCTTGGAGAGCTCCATAGCTTCCTCACCCAACTTTTTCATACCCTTCAGAGTCTCACCCCAGAACTTCTTGATATCCTCAGCCACTTCTTCCTTCAACTCTTTCTTTTCAATCACCTCTTCTTTCAACTCTTTCTTTTCAACCATCTTTTATTCACCTCCTTAATGAGCACATCACTTAGTGCAGCTAAGTGATAAGTGCGAATTAACTCCGAAGCTTAAGTGGAAATTATCGAA
>CAZUTJ010000030.1:0-9029 GCA_964622875.1 uncultured bacterium | reverse complement strand
GTTACTTTCACTGTCTTCTTCGCTTTAGGCTCGCGGGAATGGGGAAGATAGCCGGTAGAAATAATAAACGTCTCCTCAGAGTTTTTCTCCGCTGTTAATACGGAGACGCTGAAGGTTCCTTCTCCCAGAGGGGTATCCTCCTCCCCCAAATAGAATGGAGAACGGCTTAGTTCGGCTAGGGCTTTATCTATTCCGGCTTCAGCCAGGTTGAAAGCTATCTGCAAATGGGAGGCTCTCTTCAGGGAAGAGTTAGTGGCCATGATATGGTAGAGAAAAGCGCTTGCCAACGTTCCCAGGACAACGATGAATATTAGAGCAGTTAGAAGAGCACTTCCCTGTTCAGCGATAAAGAGTTTCTTCACTATGCTACCTCTGGTTTCGTAGAGCCACGGAGAAAGGGAAAGAGGTCGTCATCTCTTTCTTTAGCGCCCCTTTCTCTAGAATCAACTCTACATTGACCAACCGGGAATCGGAGGGAGGTTCTCGATCATAGCCAAACCTAACCTCCTGAAGGTTCGCCCCGATGATTCGCTTATAAGAGGCTTCTCCCTCAAGGATAACTACCCTTTCCAAGCTTTTTGTTTCCTCGTTAAAGTGATAAACGATATAGTCTCTCTTTATTTCATGCCTCAGAATGAGCGTCCCCTCTCCGGTGACAAAATCTCCCTTTGAGGCCACGACTCCCTTAGCTTCTCTGATATCCCTCTGTATTATGGAAATAGCCAGGTTGATATGACGCAGATTGTGGAGATAATTATTCCCGATTTTAGCCACTCTTGCCAAATCATAATAGAGGGAATAGATAGTACCGGTGACCAGGGCAAGGATAGCTAGATAGACAATGATTTCTATCAGAGTCATCCCCTGGCTTTTCTTGATCATCATCGGCTCGGAGACCTCTCTCTCGCTATGAGAGTAGTAAGTTTAACCTCTCTCTTTCCTCCTTTAACTTCTAACCAGCTCACATAAACAGTAACTTTTTTTATCTCGCCTATCCATCCTTCATAATCTTCGATGACTAATCTTCCTTCCCCATTTTTCAGCTCCTCCAAGCCTTCTCCCTCACCCCTAAAAGACGCCTCTCTTCTATGAACAAGCTGAAAAAAAGAAGTGTTTCTGATAATTTCTATCTCCGTCTGAGCAATAGTATGAGCCAGGGAGAAGTGATATATGCTCTTGACTTGCCGGAGCCCATAATGGAAGATAGAGAATATAGCCCCCAGGGCAATGCCGGTCATAGCCAGAGCAGTTACCAGTTCCATTAAGGCAAATCCTTTATCCTTGGTCGTCTTCAATATCCAGGCCCTCCTCAGAAACGATTGCTCGCTGGAGTTCTTCAAGAGTGGTTAATCCCTGCCTTGCTTTTCTTAAGCCATCTTCCCTCAGGTTTCTCATCCCCATTTCCCTGGCTACCCTATCCAGCGCCGAGGTAGATGATTTCCTGAGGATAGCTTCTCTAAATTTTTCCTTCACGGGCAGGAGTTCGGTAATGGCTATGCGGCCTTGATAGCCGGTCCGGGAACATTCTGAGCACCCCCGCCCCTTAAAAAAAGAGGATGAGGAGGCCCCGCTTAAACCCAGGACCTTTATTAATCCCCGGTTCGGTTGGTAGGGCTCTTTACATTTCGGACAAATAATCCGGACCAACCGCTGGGCCAGGACCCCGCTTATCGAGGAAGCTATGAGGAAAGGTTCTATCTCCATAGCAATTAATCGAGCAAAGACACCGCTGAAGGTAGTTACCCTCAGGTCAACGCCCTTTTCCTGGAAACCTCTGGCAATATGCCCATCCTGAGGAATATCCCTCCGGTAGACAATTAAATTGGCCAGGACCTTAATCCTGGATACCAATTTGTCCTGTAGCTCTAAAGGTAGCTCAGCCACATCATGCAGCATGCCATCGACTCGATAGCGAATGGATATAACTTCCTCCAGAGGCTCTAAGTAAATATCGCTGGCCCGATGCTCAATGGCTTGATGGAAGAGGAAAGATACCAGGTCACTTATCTGTGCTTTCTCCTCCTGCATCTTCTTAAGCTTAGAGTCTAGATCAATTAAACTGCTCATTGTTCTCACCTACATCAAGGCCTTGGCCATAGCTACCAAAGCTGCGAATATTCCGTTAACGATAAAAGCAATAAGACTTCCTTCTATAAGGATGGAGATGGGCGCGCTCAGATCGGCGATTCTCGTTAAGGCCGCTTCAAGCCTCAGGCGATAAAAATCTCCGGCCTGAAAAAGCGACTCCTCCAGAAGCTCCCTTCCCTCTCCCAGCGCAGTTATCCAGATAAAAGTTGAGGGAAAGAGCCTCCTCCCTGATAAAAGATGGGAGAAACTCTCCCCCTCTCTTATCTCTCCGGCCATTCTTTTCGCTTCCCGCTGAAAGATATTGTTCATGGGCACCTCCCCCGTTGCCTCTAAGGCCTCATCCAGAAGGATGCTGCTCTCCAGGAGAGTTCCCAGAGTATGAGAAAATCTGACCAGACTCATCTCCTTGATCAGCGGCCCTATAACTGGAAGAGCAAGATAAAGCCTATCCAACAACCATCTAACCAGAGAAATCTTGTTAGCCAGGAAATGGATTATTCCCAGAACGAAGACCAGAACCATTAACCCGGTTAAGAGGAAATGACCATTTGCATATAACCACCCCAATGCTGCCATCAAGTACCGGGTAGAGGCAGGTAATTCTATCTCCATGTCGACAAACATTTCCTTGAAGATGGGGAAGATTAAGGTAATAAAGACGGACAGTATGCCAAATATGGGAATAAAAAGAAAGCCCGGGTAATATAATAGCTCTCCTATCCTCTCTCTGGTGGGCTTGTTTTATGGCAGAATATTTCCAGGGCCCGCAAAATCTCAATTCCTGAGCCCAGGAGCGTAGCTAGTTGCCGGCAATCCGTAGCTTTCATATTTTGATGGCCTTGATCTTACTTATCCGCTGGAGGGCCTGATGGGAATATTTGGTTTCCGGGAATCTCTCTATAATTACCTCTAATTGCCTCAGGGCTTCTTCCCTGTTCCCCCTCTGCTGGGAGTAAATATCAACCAGGCGGTTTTTCACAGAGACCCAGAGATTGTCTTCTACCTCTTTCATAGTGAGGAGCTTCTCGTATTCCGGGATAGCCCGGGTAAAATCTTTAATTTTGTGGTCATATATCTCAGCGATTTTAAGCTGGGCAGTTATATCCTCCGGGTCTTCTTCAATCACCCGCTGGTATTCCTCAATCGCCTCGGCATATTTTTCCTTAATTAAAAAGACATTGGCAGCACTGTATGTTTTGCTAACCTTCCGCGGTTCCGGATAGAGAAACTCAGCGAATTTTCTACCCGCAAATGATCCAAATTTTAGCCCAATTGGGATCCCAATAACAATGGCAATGGCTACAACCACCAGAAGAATAAATATAGCTTCCATGGCCACACTTTCAATTTAAAGTTTTTTGAATTTCTCTGGGTCCTTGGTTTTACTGATGGCTGTCTCATAGGTAATAGCTCCGCTCAGATAAAGTTCTTTCAGGGAGCTATCCATAGTTTGCATTCCCCGCATGGCTCCGGTCTGGATCATAGTGGGAAGCTGTTCAGTCTTATGCTCTCGGATAAGATTTCGTACTCCGGGAGTAGCCACTAAGATTTCCACCGCTACTATCCTTCCTTGCCCATCAGCACGGGGGAGGAGCTGCTGGGAGATTATTCCCTGAAGGCAGCCGGCTAACTGTATCTTTATCTGTTGCTGTTGATGGGGAGGGAAGACATCTATGATGCGGTCAATGGTCTGAGGGGCATCAAGAGTATGGAGAGTGCTTAAAACCAGGTGGCCGGTCTCCGCCGCCGTTAAAGCTGTAGAAATTGTCTCCAGGTCCCGCATTTCCCCCACCAGGATAACATCAGGGTCCTGGCGAAGGATATGCCTCAAAGCATTGGCAAAGGATTTGGTATCTGAATGAACCTCTCTCTGCTTAACAATGCCCTTCTTATGGGGCAGCAGATACTCTATTAATGATTAAGCAGCGTCTTTCCCGACTGATGAGATTGGCTATGGCCGCTAAAGTGGTAGTCTTACCTACACCTGTGGGCCCCGTTACCAGGACCAGTCCGTGGGGACGGCGGGCAAGACTGGCTACCACGGGAGGCAATCCCAGCTCCTCAATAGCTCTTATATCTAGAGAGACAATTCTAAAGGCCGCTTCTACATTTCCTCTCTCCATATGAACATTCACCCGGAAGCGAGAGAGTTTCTTGACAGATAAAGAGAGATCAAGCTCTAAATCCTCTTCAAATTTAACTTTCTGGCTATCACTGAGGATACTATAAATGAGACGCTTGGAATCCTCCGGGGCGAGCTTCTCCGAATCGGCGGGAATCAATTCTCCATTAATACGGAGCATGGGAGGGATGCCTACTGTCAGATGAAGGTCCGAGGCTCCTCTCTTGACCACCATTTCCAGGAGCTGTCTTATGTCCATTAAGATACCCCTCACTTCGTTCGGCAATCGGATTACACAGATTCTAAAAACCCGATTATACAGATTTTCTTTTGAGGTAATCTGTGTAATCTGCCTGTTAATCTGTGTAATCAATATCGGATTGAAAATCCGATATATCAAGATATCCCTGCAGGATTACCTGGGCGGCTACTTTATCTATTATCTTTTTTCGTTTTGCTCGGGATAAATCTCCTTCCAATAAGGTCCTCTCCGCCGCCGCCGTGGTGAACCTCTCGTCCCAGGTTCTTATAGGTAATTTAACCCTACCTTTGAGCTTCTCTAAGAATTCCCGCACTTTCTTTGCCTGTTCTCCCTCTTTTCCATTCATGTTCTTAGGCAGTCCTATGACAATCTCGTCCACTTGATATTCATTGAGGATTTCTTTTATCCTTTTTATGTCCTGACTTAAAGACTTTCGTTGAATAACCTCCAGGGCTTGAGCTGTCCATCCCAGCTCGTCACTGATGGCTACCCCAATAGTCTTATCACCTACATCTAAACCCAGAAGGCGCACAGTTTACCTACAGCCTCCCTGACCGCCAGACAGCCACTATCAGCCAGAGTCCTAAGAGTCCGGCTAAGGCAAATCCCATAACTCCTCCCCAGAAGATGGCTCCCTCCGCCTGGATGAGAAGGGAAGAGCCGATAATAAGAGCGGTGACTACCAGGCCCAGGGTGAGGCGATTACTTAATTTGCTCTGGCCCCGAGCGGCTTCTTCCAGGCCCTGGTGCTCCATAGTTAATTTAAATTCTCCCTGGCGGAACTTTTTCAATATCTGGCTAACCTGACCGGGAAAAGATTCCAGAAGAGAAGATATTTCCGATAAGGTTCTCACCGAATTCAAAAACAACTTCCGGGGATGAAATCTTTTCTTAATTAAATCATAAGCGAAGGGTTTAGCCGCTTCTAAAAAATCAAAATCCGGATCCAGCTCGCGGCCAATACCGCCAATGATAAAGACCGTTTTCCCCAAAAGCACAAAGTCGCGGGACACCCTTATTCCATATTTACCGGCTAGACGAAGCAGATCATTAATAAAATTTTCAGCCCGCAGGCGTTTTAAGGGGATGCCAAAATAACTATCTACAAATTCTAAAAGGTCGGCCTGGAAACTTCTGCGATCGAACTCCTCTGAGGAAAGGTTTAAGTTAATAAATTCATCTCCTAATCGGTCCAGGTCATGAGAGATCAGAGAAATGAACATATTAGCTATTGAATGTAGGGTCTCTTCGTCTAGACGCCCGACGATGCCGAAGTCAATTAAGCCGATAACCTCGTTATCCAGGACGAGGAAATTTCCCGGGTGAGGGTCGGCATGAAAGAAACCATATTCGAATATCTGTTTTAGAAAAAGGTTCACTCCCCGAAGGGCAATCTTCTTCCGGTCCAGACCGACTTTGTTTAGGGCCTCCAGGTCATTTATTTTTATTCCCTCGATCATCTCCAGAGTAAGTACCCGCTCCCCGGTGAGATCCCAGTAAACCTGGGGAATGCGAACGCTATCATCCTCTTCAAGGTTCCGGTAGAATCTATCGGTGTGATTGGCTTCTGTGGTGAAGTCAAGCTCCCGGCGCAGAGTAACGGCAAACTCTTCCGCTATCTCCACCGGGCTATAAGGACGGCTGCGGGGGATATGTCTCTCGGTTAAAGGAGCGAGGAAAAGCAGAATATTTAAATCAGCCTTTATTTTGGGAACTATCCCCGGACGCTGCACCTTAACAACGACCTCTTCCCCGCCAGGGAGAGAGGCGCGGTGAACCTGGGCGATGGAAGCAGTCGCTAAGGGATTTTCTTCAAAATGAGAAAAAAGCTGCTTCAGGGGAGAAGCGAATTGCTCTTCTATTACCTTTC
This sequence comes from uncultured bacterium, assembly GCA_964622875.1. Taxonomy (GTDB): domain Bacteria; phylum NPL-UPA2; class NPL-UPA2; order NPL-UPA2; family JAADIA01; genus CAZGXS01. The sequence continues at coordinate 2,687 of CAZUTJ010000030.1, read as the reverse complement.
TGACTTCCGGAAAAGAAAAGGGAGGAACTTCATCCTGCAGCTTGCTGAATTCTCTTAAGAAATCCGGGGGGATAAGGTCAGAGCGAGCACTTAAGATTTGTCCGAGCTTAATGAAGGTTGGTCCCAGCTCCTCCAGGACCAGGCGCGCCCTCTCAGCAATACTAGTCTTATCTTTCTTTAATCCCTCCGGTCTTTTCTTGAAGGGAAACATCCTCTTACCCAGAGAGAGATAGCGCTCGAGGTTAAGACTCTCTAAAAGATAACCGAACCCGTGCTTGACAAGAACATTGGCTATCTGCCTTAACCGCTGCAAGTCCCTGGGAGTAAGAGGGAAAAGAGGCATAGGCTATATCTCCGAATTAAGAACTTATAAAATGACAAATGACAAAATCCAAATGACAAATAAATCAAAATTAAATTATGAAACCACAGATTTCACAGATTTTCACCAGATTCAAAAATTACTTTAAACACTAAATATTTTAAAATTCTTCTTCAGTATTTAGATGAATTTTATCTGTGTTAATCTTGTGTAATCTTGTGGTTAAGATTTAATTATTTGGATTTAAAGATTTATTTGGATTTTGACATTTGTCATTTGGATTTAAGCGTTTTTTTTATTATGTTCCGAGCTTCCTGCAGAGCTTCCTTCAATTTAGACGAGTCTTTGCCGCCAGCCTGGGCATAATCCTCTCGCCCCCCGCCACTGCCTCCGGCGATTTTAGCTACCTCTTTGATAATCTTACCGGCATGAATTCCCTTTTTAGTTAAGTCTTTAGTTACCCCGGCCACGAGGACGACTTTCTCTTCCAGCACTGTCCCCAGAACTATTACTCCGGAACCTATTTTCTCTTTGAGAGCGTCAACAAGAGAACGTAGTTCTTCGCGCCCGGCACCTTCTATCCGGGCCGCAATAACTTTTACTCCTTCCATCATCTCTGTCTTCTTGAGCAAGTTGTCTATTTTAAAGATGATTTCTCCGCTCTTCAAATGTTCGATTTCTTTCTCCAGAGCTTTGGTTGTCTTCATAAGCTCTTCCACCCGGGGAAGGGTTTGCAGGGGTGAAATCTTTAAAGTTCTTCCTATCTCCCGGAGAACATCAGCTTCCTTTTTCACAACCCGGTAGGCTTCCCTTCCGGTCAGGGCTTCTATTCTCCTTACCCCGGAAGCAATAGAACTCTCTCCCACGATTCTAAACAGTCCCATTTCCCCGGTAGCTCGCAGGTGGGTGCCTCCACATAACTCTTGACTATAGCCTCCTATCCTCACCAGGCGCACTTTCTCTCCGTATTTCTCTCCAAAGAGAGCCTGGGCTCCCCTCTCCTGGGCCTCCTTCAAGGTAGTATGAATAATCTCCACCGCCATATTCTCTCTTATTTTCTCATTGACTAATTCCTCTACCCGCTCCCACTGGCGCTGGCCAAGGGCCTGGAAGTGAGTAAAATCAAAACGGAGCCGCTCCGGGGCTACCCGGCAACCCGATTGAGTTACATGCTCTCCTAAAACCTGACGGAGAGCACTATGAAGAAGATGGGTGGCCGTGTGATGGCCAGCAATATCCTGGCGCCGTTCTTTATTGACAGAGGCCTTTACCGCCTCTCCTCGGGCCAATTCTCCTTGAATAATTTTTCCCCGCTGAACGGTAATTTCCGGTAAGGGTTTCCGGGTGTCGGTTATTTCTATTTTTAGTCTTGCGTTTGTCAGAGTGCCGCTATCCCCTACCTGCCCTCCCGCCTCTCCGTAGAAAGGAGTTCTATTAAGGATAATTTCTATCTCCTCGCCTGCCGAAGCCTTTTCTATTATCTTTCCCTCCCTCAGGAGAGCCAGGACCTTAGCTTCACACTCCCGGGTTTGGTAGCCGAGGAATTCTGTTCTTTCTAACTCCGAGGAAAGTTGATTGTAGAGGGATAAGGAATTTGGAATCGTCCCTCCGCTCCGCCGGGCCCGAGCTAACTCTTGTTGCTTTCGCATAGCTTCCTCAAATCCGGCCTTATCCAGAGAAAAACCGCTCTCCTCGGCCAATTCTTCGGTAAGATGCAGAGGAAAACCGTAAGTATCGTAAAGCTTGAAGGCGAGTTCTCCCGGAAGCTCTTTCTTCTTTTCTCTCTTTAATTCCTCAAGCATTCCCTCTAAAATCTCTATCCCCTGGCGGAGGGTCTCCTGAAATCTCTCTTCTTCACTCAGAATCACCTGGGCCAGGTGTTGGCGGCAGGAAACCAGGTAGGGGTAGGCCTCTTTCATAATATCAGTTACTAGAGCAGTGAGGGGATAAAGGAAAGGTTTATCCATTCCCAACCTCTTTCCTTGACGCACCGCTCTTCTGATGAGTCTTCTTAATACATAACCTTTTCCCTCGTTGGCCGGGAGAACTCCATCGGCGATGAGGAAAACGGCGGCCCGGAGATGGTCAGCTATTATGTGTAGGGGGATATCTTCATCGCCACCAGTAGCCTGACGAATTCCTTCCACCAGAGGTTGGAGGAGGCTGGTCTCAAAGATGTTTTCTTTGCCTTCTAATACACACAGGACTCTTTCCAGACCCATTCCCGTATCAATATTCTTCTGAGGGAGGGACTGAAAGGTTCCATCTTCCTGTCTATCAAACTGGGTAAAAACAAGATTCCAGAGTTCTAAAAAACGGTCGCAGTCACAGCCAACGGCACAAGTTTCCCGGCCGCATCCTTTAT
>CAZUTJ010000029.1:0-9156 GCA_964622875.1 uncultured bacterium | reverse complement strand
CTATCCGGGAAGGCGGACGGACGGTAGGAGCGGGAGTGATTAGTGAGATTATTAAGTGAGAGGCACAAAGGCACAAGAAAAGAAGTAGGGGGTAGGCCTGCCTGCCCTATCAAAGTGTCAAAGTTATTGTTTTTTACGGCTTAGGAAAGTATGAGCATCCGTTGATTAGTTTGATACCCTTTAGGGCACAAGTAAATCAAGCAACTACAGTCCGTTTTTGTAGTTGCCTCATTTATGAGGCTTTTTACCGCCGGGAGAAAGCGTAGATGGTTGAGGAAAAGAAAGTAAGGAAGGTAGAGAAGAAAAAAGAAGTTAAGAAAGAGGTGAAGAAGAAAAAGGTAGAGGAAGTGGAGAAAGATGAAGTGAAGAAAAAAGAAAAGAAGGAAGAGTGGCGGGAGAAGCCGAAGGTAAAGAGAGTCAAGCCTGAACAACCGCTAAAGGTGGAGGTAGAGAAGAGCAAGCCCCCCGAGGTTAAAGAAAGCCAGAAGCCGAGGAAAGAAGAGAAAATTAAGGTGGCTGAAACACGCCGGCAGAAGATAAGGATCAGATTGCGGGCTTATGACCACCGGATATTGGATCATTCTACTCAGGAGATTGTGGAGACGGTGAGGAGGACAGGGACTCTAGTCTCGGGCCCGATACCTCTTCCCACGAGGAAGGAACGGTTTACTGTGCTTCGTTCGCCTCATGTGGATAAGAAGTCGCGGGAACAATTTGAGATTCGAACCCATAAAAGATTGCTTGATGTAGTCGAGCCAACCGGTAAGACTGTGGATGCCCTGATGAAGTTAGATTTGCCGGCGGGAGTAGATGTGGAAATAAAATTATGATGGGACTAATAGGCAAAAAAATTGGCATGACCCAGCTTTTTGATAAGAAGGGAGAAGTTGTCCCGGTGACTATTATCAAGGCGGGTCCTTGTTTTGTCTTTCAGAAGAAGATTGAGGAGAAAGACGGTTATAAAGCTATTCAGCTTGGCTTTGAGGATAAGAAAGAAAGCCGGGTTAACAAACCTCAGCAAGGACACTTTGCTAAAGCCGGAGTGGGACCAAAAAGGGTGCTCAGGGAATTTCGGGTAGATAGCTTTGATGATTATGAAGTAGGCAATGAGATTAAAGTGGATATCTTTAAAGAGGGGGGTCGGGTTACTATTGCCGGTATTTCTAAGGGAAAAGGGTTCGCCGGGGTTATGAAAAGATGGGGTTTTTCCGGAGGCCCAGCCAGTCATGGGGCTCATAAGTGGCATCGTCGGGGAGGGTCTATTGGCACTAGTGCTGACCCTTCCCGGGTGCTTAAGGGGAAAAAAATGTCCGGCCGGATGGGGGCTAAACGAGTAACCTGTCAGAACCTAAAGGTAGTCAAAATTGATGGGGATCAAAACTTGCTCTTAGTAAAGGGGGCTACGCCGGGGCATAATGGAGGATACCTGATTATAATTAAAAATTAAAAATGCAAAATTAAAAATGAAGGAAAATCAAAAACAGTTAAAAGAGATGAAACCACGAGATTACACAAGATTTACACGAGAGAATAATAAAGAATTTGAAAATTATAATAAAAATCTGGTGATAATCTGTGTAATCTGTGGTTACAAAGTTTTTTAATTTTTCATTGCTTTAATGAGACTACAGGAGAGTTGGGAAAAGTGACCGTGATAGATGTTTATAACATCAAGGGAGAGGTGGTAGGTAAAGCCGACCTCTCTCGGGAAATCTTTGAGGGAGCTGTCGGCGAGGCTCTCCTTCACCCGGCAGTAGTTAGTTACTTAGCCGGAAGGCGGAGAGGAACGGCTAAGACAAAGACTCGTTCCGAGGTGAGTGGCAGCGGAGTTAAGCCCTGGAAACAAAAAGGGACCGGAAGAGCCCGGGTAGGCTCTAACACTTCTCCTCTCTGGCGTCGGGGAGCGACCGTCTTCGGGCCCAGACCGAGAGATTATGCTTATTCTATTCCTAAGAAGGCAAGAAGATTAGCTCTTCTTTCAGCTCTCAGCTTGAAGCTTCGGGATGATAAGATGGTGATATTAGATAAGCTGGAATTAGAGCGAATCAAAACTAAGGATATGGTAGCTATCCTTCATTCTCTAAAAGCGGAGAATAAGTCCTTATTAATTCTAACTAATCCTAACGATGAAATAAGGAAATCTTCCCGCAACATTGCCAACTTTCATCTGAGGGCTCCCCTTAGTCTCAATACTTACGATGTTTTAAGTCATGAAAAGATTCTTATTACTAAAGAAGCCCTTTCTCAGCTGGAGGAAAGACTGGCAACTAAAATGACAAATGACGGAACTAAAATGACAAATGACAAAATCCAAATGACAAATAAATGACAAATGACAAATCTCAAATGACTCAAATGAGGCTTGATACATTTGGATTTTAGTGATTTATTTGGATTTTGACATTTGGAATTTGGATTTACCAGATTTATCTGGTATTTGGATTTAAATTATGGATGCTCATACTATTATAAAAAGTCCGGTAATTACTGAGAAGAGCACTGATCTCAGTGGAAAGTACAATAAATACTCTTTTGTGGTGGATGAGAGAGTGAATAAGATAGAGATAAAGAGGGCCATCGAAGAATTATTTAAAGTAAAAGTGGTCAAGGTAAACACTGCCTGGATGAGAGGCAAACAAAGGCGGGTTCGCTTTCACCAGGGAAAGAGGCCCGATTGGAAGAAAGCCATTGTTACTTTGAGAGAAGGGGATAAGATAGAATTGATTTAGATAAAAGTATAAACCACAAGATTGCACCAGATTTACACGAGAAAATAATAAAGAATAAAAAGATTACATTTAACCGCCGAGAACGCCGAGAAGGAAATGAAAATTATATCTAAAATTAAGTATTCTCTGCGTTCTCTGCGCTCTCTGCGGTGAAATAATAGAAATCTGGTGGTAATCTGTGTAATCTGTAGTTACAAGGGTTTCTTATCATTATGAAAAAATATAAGCCGACAACTCCCAGCCGAAGATTTATGACGGGTTCTGATTTTCGGGAAATTACCGTTACCCATCCGGAAAAATCTCTTCTCCGCCCTCTTAAAAAAAGGGGGGGAAGAAATTCTCAGGGGAAGGTAACCGGCCGGCATCGGGGAGGGGGGCATAGTCGCCGTTACCGGATTATCGACTTTAAGCGGGATAAGTTTGATATCCCGGCCCGAGTAACCTCCATTGAGTATGATCCTAATAGATCAAGTCGGATTGCTCTTTTGTGTTATCGGGATGGAGAGAAGAGGTATATTGTTGCTCCTCTGGGATTAAAAGTAGGGGCTGAGGTGTTTTCCGGTGCGAAGGCTGAGATAGAGACAGGTAATTCTCTCCTCTTAAGCAACATCCCTGAAGGCACTTTCATTCATAACCTTGAACTTGAACCGGGTCGGGGAGGGCAGTTGGTGCGTACGGCGGGCGGGGCGGCTCAGCTCCTGACAAAAGAGGAAAAACGTGCTTCCGTTAAACTGCCTTCAGGAGAGGTGCGGTTAATTCGCCTGGATTGTCGGGCTACCATTGGGCGGATAGGGAATTTAGAACACGGGAGTATTCAAATAGGTAAAGCCGGCCGTCATCGTTGGCTGGGGAGGCGTCCCCGGGTACGGGGAGTAGCGATGAATCCGGTTGACCATCCCCACGGTGGAGGCGAAGGAAAGAGTTCGGGGGGGCGACATCCCGTTAGCCCCTGGGGACAACCGACCAAGGGATATAAAACCAGGGGAAAGAAAGAAAGTGATAGATATATCGTGAAGAGGAGAAAATAGGGGCGACACAAAAGTGCCGCCCTTGATTACACCGATTAAAAACAGATTACACAGATTAAATATTTGCAAGGAGAATAAACGATGGGTAGATCGGTTAAAAAGGGGCCTTATGTGGATGCTAAATTGCTTAAGAAGATTGCTGCCGCCAAGCGATCCGGAGAGAGAAAGGCCATTAGAACCTGGGCCCGGAGTTCTACTATTTTCCCTGAATTCGTGGGTTATACTCTGGCTATTCACAATGGGAAGAAGTTCATTCCCGTTTATATTACGGAGAATATGGTCGGTCATAAATTGGGAGAGTTCTCGCCGACACGGACTTTTAGGGGCCATGGTGCCCATACGCAAAAATCGGCAGCTAAAACGTAAGTTAGCCCTCACTTCATTCGGGACTAACTTAATTGCAAATTGAAGATTGTAAATTTTAAATTGTAAGAGGTAATTATGGAAGCGAGAGCAATAGCTAAATATGTGCCTTTAGGTCCTCAAAAAGTGCGGCTGGTTGTTGATCTTATCCGCAGCCGAGGAGTGGATGAGGCCTTAGCCATCCTTAAGTTTACTCGGAAAGCAGCTTCGGCACCGGTAGAAAAGGTGCTAAAATCAGCCCTGGCTAATGCCGGGAATGACCCCAAAGTAAATATTGATAGACTCTATATCGAAAAAGCTTATGTTAGTGCCGGACCCTCCTTAAAAAGGTTCAGGCCTCGGGCTATGGGAAGAGCGTCCCGAATCTTGAAGAGATCCAGCCATATTACGGTGGTGCTGAAGGAGAGGGAAGAAAAAAACAATTAAAAATTAAAAATGTAAAATTAAAAATTATAGGGAAATCAAAAACTATTTTTCATTTTTAATTGAAAATTTTTAATTTGAGAGGTGTTGTATGGGACAGAAAGTTAACCCGATTGGTTTTCGGTTGGGATTTATCCGAAGCTGGGATTCTCGCTGGTATGCCGGGAAAAATTATGGAGATCTTCTTCAAGAGGATATCAGGATCCGTCAATACATTAAGAATAAACTGGCCTCGGCAGGAATTTCTCGTATTGGGATTGAAAGGGTTGCTGACAGGATAAGGATAGATCTTCCTACAGCTCGTCCGGGAATTATTATCGGGAGGAGGGGAGCGGAGGTAGATCGGCTCAAGGAAAAGCTGGAAGAGATGACCGGAAAACGGGTCTCCATTGATATCCAGGAGGTGAAAGGCCTGGAGAAAAACGCTCAATTAGTGGCTGAGAGCCTCGCCAGACAATTGGAGAAGAGGGTGTCTTTCCGAAGGGTAATGAAGAAAGCCGTATCTCTGGCTATGGATGGAGGGGCTAAGGGAGTGAGGGTATCTTGCAAAGGACGTCTGGGGGGAATAGAAATGTCACGTTCCGAATGGTATCGGGAGGGAAGGGTTCCCCTCCATACCCTCCGTGCCGATATAGATTATGGAGTCGCTGAGGCCAAGACCACTTACGGGATGATTGGGGTCAAGGTTTGGATCTTTAAGGGAGAGATCCTTCCCAGGGAAAAAGTAAGTATTCAGCCACTAAGGCACAAAGGCACAAAGGTAAAATAGAGTATCAGAGTAAAAACAAAAAAACTTTGACATTTTGACTCTTTGATACTTTAAATCTTTAATCATTCTCTAATCTTAGTGTTCTTGGTGTCTTTGTGCCTTAGTGGCTGAGTAGTTGCAAGAAAAAGGGGAGAAGTTGAATGCCTTTAATGCCTAAGAGGGTGAAGTTTCGTAAGGCCCATAGGGGGAGGATGAAAGGGATATCCTCTCGAGCCTCGACGATCAGTTTTGGCGAGTATGGGCTTAAAGCCCTTGAGCCCTCCTGGCTTACCAGTCGGCAGATTGAAGCTGCCCGCGTCGCTCTTACCCGGCATCTTAAGCGCGGGGGAAAAGTGTGGATAAGAGTATTTCCGGACAAGCCGGTAACGGCCAAACCGGCAGAAACAAGGATGGGCAAAGGCAAAGGATCCCCGGAATATTGGGTGGCCGTAGTGAAACCGGGTCGGGTGCTCTTTGAGTTAGAGGGCATTCCGGAAGAACTGGCCCGGGAAGCGATGAGGTTGGCTGCTCATAAGCTGCCTTTGAGAACGCGGTTTATTATTAGGTAATGGTAACTTATTCAGCCACTAAGGCACAAAGGCACAAAGGCAAACAATGAAACTTAGTAGCTACTTAGGCTGAGTAATTACAAAAAGGTATAAAAAGAATCATTCTCCGGTCTTATTAGTGTCTTGGTGTCTTTGTGGCTATACCTGGGAGAGATTTATAAAATGAAAGCTGAGGAATTGCGACAATTGACCCCGGAAGAATTGGAACAGAAAGAGGCTCATTTCGTAGAGGAGCTTTTTAACCTCAGGTTCCAGCGGGTAGCCGGGAAGTTAGAGAATCCCAGCCGAATGAAGGAAGCCAGAAGAACGATAGCCAGGATAAAGACTATTAAGAAACAGCTTAAATATAGTAAAATATAGACCACAAGATTTCACAAGATTTACACAGAAAAAGAATTAATATCTAATTTTTCTTTCAATTCTAGGTTCTAATCTTGTGACAATCTGTGTAATCTGTGGTTATGGGGTTTTCTTAAGGAGGATTAAGTGAAAGAACGGGGACAGAGAAAAGTGCGTTTAGGTGAAGTGGTCAGCGATAAAATGGATAAGACGATAGTAGTCGCCGTAGAGAGGTTGGTGAGACACCCCCTGTATAAACGAGTAATCAGGAGAACGACTAAACTTAAGGCAGACGACAGAAAAAACGAAGCCCGGATTGGAGATAAGGTAAGGATAATAGAGACTAGACCCCTGAGCCGGGATAAGAGGTGGCGGCTGGCCGGGATTACGGAAAAGGGTAAGAGATGATTCAGATGCAGTCTATATTGAATGTTGCTGATAATTCAGGAGCCAGACGTCTATCCTGTATTAAGGTCCTGGGAGGGAGTAGGCGACGCTATGCCCGATTAGGAGATATAATAGTAGTTTCGGTTAAAGAAGCGATGCCGGGAGGGGCGGTTAAGAAGGGTGATGTGGTTAAAGCGGTTGTCGCCAGGACGAGAAAAGAGATTAGGCGCTCCGATGGCTCTTATATAAAATTTGACCACAATAGCGCTGTTATTATTGATGAGCAGAAGAACCCTGTGGGAACGAGAATATTTGGGCCGGTAGCCAGGGAGCTGAGAGAGAAAAAATTTTCCAAGATAATTAGTCTGGCTCCGGAAGTGATCTAAAGACCTTTTTGGACGCAGATGAACGCAGATTATTAAGATTATAAGTATAAAGAACTAATGGAGATCATTAAAAATCTTCAAATATAGAGCTTATGGCAAACCTGGTTATGGTTGTGTGGAAAAATACTATAAGCAGGCAAAGAAATAGTTATTTGAGATACGGATTTACAGGATATTTAAATCCTGGTTTTTCTGCGTTAATCTGCGTCCTATTTATTTACGAAGGATGATTATGCCGAAACTTCATATTAGAAAAGGTGATTTGGTTTTAGCCATTGCCGGTAAGGATAAGGGCAAAACCGGTAAGGTTCTGCGGGTCTTCCCTCAAAAAAAGAGGGTTATCGTTGAGGGCTTAAATTTTGCTAAAAAACATACCCGCCCCCGTCCTCCTCAACAGCAAGGAGGCATTCTTCAGCAGGAGGTCTCAGTACATCTCTCTAACATGATGCTCTACTGCTCAAAATGCAGTAAAGGCAGCCGCCTGGGGCGAAGGAAGTTGGGGGATGGGACCAAGATTAGGTTCTGCCGACGCTGTAGTGAACAGATTGGAAAAGGATAAGATGGCTAGATTAAAGGATAAATACGAACAGAAGATTGCTCCTCAGTTGAGGGAGGAATTTAAATATAAAAACAGATTTCAAGTTCCGCGCCTGGAAAAAATTGTTATTAATGTAGGCTTGGGCGAGGCCATAGGTGAGCCTAAGTTTTTAGAGGCGGCCAGGGAGGAATTAGCTGCTATCACCGGCCAGAGGTCAATAGTAACCAGGGCCCGGAAGTCGGTGGCTGCTTTCAAGGTAAGGGCGGGAATGCCCCTGGGATGCAAGGTTACCTTGAGAGGAAAAAAGATGTATGAATTCTTCGATCGTCTGGTCAATATTACTTTTCCTCGCGTTAGGGACTTCAGAGGTTTATCTCCGAATTCTTTTGACGGTCGGGGTAACTTTACTCTGGGGATAGAGGAGCAGATAATATTTCCCGAGATTAATTACGAGAAGATACCCCTGGTTCGCGGAATGGATATTACTCTGGTAACCACAGCCAAAAACGATGAGGAGGCCAGGGAACTCCTGCGTCTTTTAGGAATGCCTTTCCGAACTGCTTAAAGTAGGAAGAATAAAACGGAGAGATTTTTATGGCTAAAAAAAGCTTGGTTGAGAAGTCCGGACGGGAACCAAAATATAAAGTGAGGAAATATAACCGTTGCTGCAGTTGTGGCCGGGCGAGAGCTTTTATCCGGAAATTTCAGCTCTGCCGAATATGCTTCCACAACTTAGCTCTCAAAGGCGAGCTTCCGGGAGTGATTAAGGCCAGTTGGTGAAAAGACGGTTTAAAGTGCAAATCTTGATCAATCAAAATAAGAACCGCGGATTAAGCGGATTAGGCAGATTATCTTAAAGCAACGATTAAAAAATAAAAGATATTTACCACGAAGAACGCGAAGTAAGTTTTGATAAAAAGAAAATGAGATGAAAAAAATATCAAGAAATGCCTCACTTCGTTCGGCTGATTACACAGATTTTCCTTTGAAGTAATCTGGGTAATCTGCTTGTTAATCTGTGTAATCAAGTATAGAAAAGTGTTTTATGTTTTCCTATACTTCAAGAAATTTTGTTTATTTATAGTATTCTTTGTGAGCTTCGTGGTAAAAAGTTCTTATTATTAAATCCGTCTAATCCGCTAAATCCGCGGTTTAAGTTGATATAATAAGGAGCGAAACCAATGAGTATGACCGATCCTATTGCTGATATGTTTACCCGTTTGCGAAACTCCAGTCGGGCTAAACATGATCAGGTTGATATGCCGGCTTCCCGGATGAAAAAAGAGATAGCCGATATACTGAAGAGGGAAGGATTTATAAAAAACTATAGACTAATTGAGGATCGTAAGCAGGGCATTTTAAGAATTTATCTTAAGTATAGAGCTGGCCAAAAGGAGACGATTAGCGGTTTGCAGAGAGTGAGTAGGCCGGGATTAAGAGTCTATGCCAAGAGAGAAGATATGCCCCGGGTCCTGGGAGGGGTGGGCATAGCTATCCTTTCCACCTCTAAAGGAATTATGACTGATGAGGAATGTCGTCGGGAGGCAGTGGGGGGAGAGGTGCTTGGTTATGCGTGGTGATCAGGCAATACAGATAAAATGACAAATGACAAAACCCAAATGACAAATAAATGACAAATGACAAAT
>CAZUTJ010000028.1:0-9525 GCA_964622875.1 uncultured bacterium | reverse complement strand
CCGGCATTATGGGGATTTAGTTAGAACTATTTAGGTTCAAGGTTCTGTTTACTGAATATTTATGATTTTGCTAAAGGCTGAAGGAATGGACCAGGAGAAGAGGAGAGGAGGGCTCAGGGGCAAGTTTAAGGAAATCTTTGGAGTTCGGGGAGGGGAGCCTGCCTTTGTCCGGGCCCCCGGAAGGGTCAATCTCATCGGAGAGCATACCGATTATAATGAGGGTTTCGTTCTTCCCCTGGCCATTGACCGGGAGATCATCATCGCCTTTCAAGCTCGCTCCGACCGCCTGGTTTCTCTTTACGCGGACAACTTTTCTTCATCCTGTCAGTTCTCTCTGGATAAAATCAAGTATGAAGAGAAAGAGAGCTGGCCCAATTATGTTAAAGGGGTAATTCACCTTTTACAAGAGCAGGGGACAAGGTTGACGGGGATGAATATGCTCCTTTGGGGAGACATTCCCCCGGGAGCCGGTCTGAGCTCCTCGGCGGCCCTGGAAGTGGCGGTGGCCCTCAGTCTGCAGTGGCTAAATGGTCTGGAGAGAGATCCCCTGGAGACTATTAAGCTTTGCCAGAGGGCGGAGAATGAGTTTGTGGGGGTAAACTGCGGTGTTATGGATCAGTTTGCTTCCCTTAAGGGAGAGAGAAATAAGGCCCTCTTCTTAGACTGTCGCAGCCTTGACTATCGGGCGGTTCCTCTCCCCGACGAAGGGTTCAGGATAGTTGTTTGTAATACTAAAGTAAAGAGGGATTTAGCCAATTCTGAGTATAACAAGAGAAGAAGAGAGTGTAAAGAAGGGGTCTCTTATCTGAAAAAGTCTCTCCCCGGCATTAAAACTTTACGCGATGTAGAAGAGGACGATTTCCAGAGATGCCAGGATTCTCTGCCCCGGGTAATCAGGAAAAGATGCCGGCATGTAATTGAGGAAAATGCTCGGGTTCTGCAAGCGGTAGCGGCCCTGGAGAGAGGTGACTTGAGGAGATTGGGACAGTTGATGAATGCTTCTCACCGGAGCCTGAGAGATAAATATGAGGTTAGCTGTGCCGAGCTGGATTTAATGGTAGAGATGGCCGGGGAAACAGAGGGTGTCCTGGGAGCCCGCATGATGGGGGGAGGGTTCGGGGGCAGCACGGTGAATTTGGTGGAGGAGGATAAAGTGGCTAAGTTCCGGAGAAAAGTTTCCTCGGGCTATCGGGAGAAGACCGGCATTACTCCCGAGATTTATATTTGTCGGGCCGGGGAAGGAGCGGGAAAGATAGACACCCTCTAAAACTTAGGGTGTCTGATTACACAGATTCAAAGGCAGATTACCCAGATTTCAGAAGTCAGAATACTGATGAGGTGGCTGGGTTTTTCAGCAATATCTTATGCCAGGAGAATAGTAAGTATTCAGTCAACACCGTCATTGCGAGCGTGAGCGAAGCAATCTCGAGATTACTTCGTCGCCTTGCTCCTCGTAATGACACGGGGTTTACTGAGCTTTTACGGAGAATAAAGGGATGAAATATGTAATTGGGGTTGACCTGGGGGGGACGAATCTTAAGGTGGCCCTGTTAGATTTAAAGGGCCACATTAGAGAGAAGGTTAGCTTTCCCACCCGGCAGGGGAAAGAGGCCGTCCTCCAGCAGATTATCAAGTCCCTGGAGGAAGTTATCAAAAGAGCCAGGGTAAAAAGGTCGGCTATTTTGGGGCTGGGCCTGGGAACGCCGGGATTGGTAGATAGCATTCAGGGTCTGGTGCGCGGCTTTACTAATATTAAGGGCTGGAGGAATGTCCCCTTAAAAGAGTATATGGAGAAAAATACGGGATTTCCGGCTTATATTGATAATGATGTTAATCTGATGGCTCTGGGAGAACTAATGTGCGGGGCCGGTCAGGGAGCGCGGAATATGGTCTGTCTTACCCTGGGAACGGGGGTAGGGGGAGGGATTATTATCGAGGGCCGGCTTTATCGGGGAAGCACCCTGAGTGCCGGCGAACTCGGACATATCCCGGTAAATGCTCATGGTCCTCGTTGCCCCTGCGGCGGTTATGGTTGCTTGGAGCGCTATGTGGGAAACGCTTATATTGTGGAGAAGGCGGTAAAGGCTATCCAGGGAGGAAGAGAAAGTCTTATTAAGAAATTAGTTGAGGGTGATCTGAAGGCGATCACTCCCCGGATTATCTCCCGGGCCGCTCGCCAGGGGGATAAGTTAGCTGAGGAGATCTGGGAGGAGACCGGAAGGTATATCGGTATTGCTCTTTCCGGAGTGATTAACCTCCTTAATCCGGAAATGGTGGTTATCGGAGGAGGAGTAGCTCGGGCGGGGAGGCTATTATTCGGGCCGATAAGAAGGACCGTAAAAGAAAGAGCCATGAATATACCGGCGAGAAAGGTGAAGATAGTGCCGGCAAAGTTAGGTGAGGAGGCCGGTCTCATCGGAGCGGGAATGTTAGTTAAAGTAGGGGTTAATTAAAAATGCAAGCAAGAAAAATAGATGTGGTAACTGCCGGGCACCTCTGCCTGGATATCATTCCCCGGTTTCCCGGGGGAAGCAAATTCCCCCTGGAAACCTTATTTATCCCCGGCAAGCTGATTGAGGTGGAGGAGGCTACCATCTCCACCGGCGGAGCGGTCTCTAATGTGGGTTTGGCTCTGCAGCGACTGGGAATGAAAGTGGAACTTATGGGGAAGGTAGGGGATGATTTCTGGGGAAGGGCCATTATTGAGCAATTGGAGGAGACGGTTCCCTTAAAAGGGATGAGTCTCGCCAAAGGGGAGGGTAGCTCTTATACCCTGGTTATTTCTCCTCCCGGGATTGATCGAATGTTTCTCCACCATTCGGGAACCAATGATACCTTCGGCTACGATGATATTAACTTTAATCTAGTTGCTCAAGCTCGACTCTTCCATCTTGGTTACCCCACTCTGATGAGGCGGCTATATGAGAAAGAGGGAGAAGAGCTAGCCAGGATTTATAAGAGAGTCAAGGAATTAGGGACGATAACTTCCCTGGATGTCTCCCTTCCCGATCCCCGAAGTCCCTCGGGGAAAGCTGACTGGCGAACTATCCTGAAGAATACTCTTCCCTATGTAGATATCTTCCTCCCTAATGTTGAGGAAGCCATTTTTATGCTGGATAGAGCCAAATTTTTCCGGGGGCTGGGAGAGAATATTCTTAATCGGTTAGAGGGGAAAGAACTCTCCTCCCTGAGCGAGGAGTTCTTCAAGTATGGAGCGAAGATAGTGGGAATCAAATGTGGCCGGCGGGGATTTTATGCCCGGACGGTTATTGGGGATAAACTTTCCCCGGGAGAGAGGGTTGTCTTCAGGGGTCGGGAGAGCTGGACCGGTCGGGAACTCTGGGAACCCGTCTATCGAGTGGATGAAGTAGTGGGAGCTACCGGTTCCGGAGATGTGACGGTGGCCGGATTTTTAGCTGCTTATTTGCGGGAGGAGACATTAGAGTCAGCCTTAAAGTATGCCTGTGCCGCCGGGGCCCAGAGCGTCCAGGTCCTGGATGCCGTTAGTGGGGTCAAGAGTTGGGAGGAGACGAGGGAGAGGATAAAGTCCGGCTGGGCCAAGAATAATTTCCCGGTGAAGACCCCGGGCTGGATATTTGACCGCCAGGCGGAAACCTGGAAAGGGCCCCTATGAATATCAGTTTGACAGTTTGACAGATTAAGTTATCAGTTTGACGGTATCCTGTCTGCCTGAGTAGGTATAATGAATATTATACCAGGAGGAGGCAACGATGAGAATTCTGGCTGTGGGAGCGCATCCTGACGATCTGGAAATACTTTGTGCCGGTACCTTAGTAAAATGTGCTCAGCGGGGAGACGAGGTCTCTATGGCTTATCTCTGTACCGGAGATAAAGGGCATTTTGAAATCCCGGCGAGGGAATTAGGACCCCTCAGAAAAAAAGAAGCGGAAGAGGCAGCCAAAATCGTGGAAGCGAAAATTTGCGGAGGATACTTTCCTGATTTAGAGCTTTATCCGGATAGGGAGGCCAGGCATAAGGTGGTTGAACTTATTCGCCTGGCTCGGCCGGAAATGGTTATTACTCATTCTCCTGATGACTATATGGCTGACCATACTACTACTTCGCGTTTAGTTATTGAGGCCAGTTTTACCGCTACTCTGCCCCATTACCAGAGCGAGCAAAAGGCAACAAAAATTATTCCCCCCATTTTTTTTATGGATACGGCTGCCGGGGTAAACTTCCAGCCTACGGAATATGTAGATATTACTAAAGAAATGCCGACTAAGGAAAAAATGCTGCGCTGTCATCAATCTCAATATAAATGGATAAAAGAGCATGACGGCATTGATTTGATAGGATTAATGAAAAAATTATCCGGTTTGCGCGGGATGCAATGCGGGGTAGAATATGCCGAGGGATTCAGGCAATACCTCGTCTGGGAAAGGATGACCACCCGGCGCCTTTTACCTTAGAAAAAGGGTAACCGTTCACGGAACGGTGAAATTAGAAATTAGAAATTTGGATTTCACGCTTTTGTGAGATGCGATACGAATTGACAGAGGGAAGGTAGCTATGTTATGATAGTGGCTGAGCCGGAGATGAAGAAAGCGGTCCAGTTTGGGGCGGGAAATATTGGCCGAGGATTTTTGGGTCAGCTTTTCTTTGAATCTGGGTATGAGACCGTTTTTATTGATATAGATGCATCTTTAGTTTCCGAGCTAAATCGTTGTCGCTCTTATCCTTTGCAGATAGTAGGAAATAATCCTCAAGAATTGCTTGTTGAAAGGGTGCGAGCGGTTAATGGGCGTGATATTCGAGCGGTAGCAGAGGAAATTAAAGGGGCGCATATAATGGCTACGGCCATAGGGGTGAGAGTTCTTCGCTCGCTCGCTCCTCTTGTCGCTCGGGGAATGGAAGAACGGGCTAAGTTAAAGGTAGAGGAACCGATAGATCTTATCATTGCTGAAAATCTGTTGCATAGTGCCAGGATTATCAAGAATTATATCTTTGAAAGTGTGGCGACAGAATATCGGGATTATGTGGAAGAACATCTAGGTTTAGTGGAATCGGTTGTTAGCCGCATGGTTCCTGTTGTTTCGGAGGAAATGAGAAAGAAGAATCCCCTCTCTTTGAGAGCGGAAGAGTATGCTCTTCTTCCTGTAGATAGAGGAGGATTTAAAAAAGGAGCTCCTCTACTCAAGGGGATGGTAGCTTACGATAATCTCAAGGCTTATGAGGAAAGGAAGCTTTTTACTCACAACTGTGGACATGCCTTAATTGCCTACCTGGGATATCTTCGCGGTTATCATTATATTTACGAGGCTATTAGTGATGAGGGAATTCGAGAGAAAGTTGTTGGGGCACTAGAGGAATCAGGGCTGGCACTTGTTAAGAAGCATGGTTTTAGGGCTGAAGAACAAGAGGAACATATAGAGGATCTCTTGAGAAGGTTTGGGAATGTGGCTTTAGGGGATACGGTAGCTCGCGTGGGGAGGGATCCTCTGCGCAAGCTTGGTTCCCGGGAGAGACTGATAGGATCCGCCCGGTTGGCCCTGGAGTATGGCCTTAAGCCGGAGTATCTTTCCCTGGGTATCGCGGCTGCTTTACATTATGATAATCCCGAGGATGAACAAGCGGTAAAGTTGTCCCGGGAGATAAAGGAAAAGGGAATAGATTGGGTCTTAGAAAATATTTGCGGTTTGGGTGGTCAGCGGGAGTTAGCCGGGATGATTAAAGAAAAGTTTCGGGAAGGGGGAAGAAAATGAAAGCGGCCCTATTAGAAGAAATAGAAAATTTGGTTATCAGGGATGTGGATAAACCTCCATGTCCCCGGGATAGTCTTCTTATTAAGGTAGAGGCCGGCGCTGTTTGTGGGACAGATGTCAAGGTTTATCACCATGGACATAAGCACATAAGGTTTCCCCGAATAACCGGGCATGAAGTAGCCGGCACTATCGTTGAGGTGGGCCGGGAAGTTAAAGATTATCAAGAAGGAGAGCGAGTAGCCGTGGCTCCGGCTGTTCCCTGCGGCTCCTGTCACCATTGTCGGCAAGGCGAACAAAGCATGTGTGCCTATTTGACGGCTATCGGCTACCATTATGACGGGGGATTTGCCGAATATATGCTTATCCCTCCCCGGGCCGTGAGCAATGGATGTGTGAATAAGCTCTCTGATAATCTTTCCTTTGAAGAGGCTGCCTTGGCTGAACCTTTAGCCTGCTGTATCAATGGCCAGGAATTATCGGGAGTGAAATTAGGAGACACAGTCGTTATCATTGGAGCTGGCCCGGTAGGCTGTTTCCATGTTCAGTTAGCTAAAAGCCAGGGAGCAACCCGGGTTATTTTGGTTGATATATCCGAGGAGAGGTTGAATATGTCCCGGGTAGCTTCTGCTGATATTTATATTGATAATAGCCGGGAGAGGGCCCTTGAGCGGGTTTTGGAGGAGACTGAGGGCAGAGGAGCGGAGGTGGTGATTGTGGCTTGTTCTTCGGGCCGGGCCCAGGAAGAATCTCTTCAGATGGTAGCCAGCCGGGGGAATGTTAACTTCTTCGGAGGATTGCCGAAGGATAATCCCTATATTAAATTCAATAGTAATCTACCTCATTACCGAGAATTTTCTCTGGTGGGAACACATGGCTCCAGCCCTGGTCATAATCTTTTAGCTCTAAAGCTTATCGCTGAGGGGAGGATAAAGGCCAAAGAATTGATTACTCACCATCTACCGTTAGATGAATTACCGGAAGGCATCGGGATTACGGAAAAAGGGGAAGGATTGAAGGTAATTATAAAACCGTAAAATGATAAAGGAGGGAATGAATCTATGAATGAGAAAAAAGAAGATTTGATTAAGTATCTGGAGACGATGTTGAAGATTCGCTATTTTGAGGACAAAGTTTCCGAATTGTTAGGAAGAGATTTAATCAAAGGAGCCTCCCATCTTTGTGCCGGACAGGAGGCGACAGCGGTGGGAGCGGTGGCGGCTATTCGGAAGGATGACTACATTGCTAGTACCCACCGGGGACATGGACATTGCCTGGCTAAGGGAGGAGAGCTAAAGAAGATGATGGCCGAACTTTGTGGCCGGGCTACCGGCTATTGTAAGGGTCGGGGAGGCTCAATGCATATTGCCGATGTATCCCAGGGCAATTTAGGAGCTACCGGTATTGTCGGCTCCAATATTCCGGTAGCTACCGGAGCCGCTCTTTCTATGAAAATGCAGAAGTTGGATAAGGTGATCATCTGCTTTTTTGGCGATGGGGCTTCCAACACCGGTGGGTTTCACGAATCTTTAAACATGGCCTCTACCTGGAAGCTGCCGGTAGTCTATGTCTGTGAGAATAATCTTTACGGGATGTCGGTCTCCTGGAAAAGGGCCTCAGCCGGGCAGGATGTTGTTACCAGGGCTATTGCTTATAATATGCCGGGAGAGGTTGTTGATGGAATGGATGTTCTCCAGGTTAAAGAGGTAGTGGCTAAGGCAGTGAAAAGGGCTCGGGAGGGAGGAGGCCCGACCCTAATTGAAGGTAAGACTTATCGCTACTACGGCCATTCTCGTAGTGACCCTCGTGTTTATCGGACGAAGGATGAGGAAAAAAAATGGAGGGATAATGACCCTATAGAAAATTTCAAGAAGAAATTGCTTGAGCAAAAAATAATGACGGGAGAGGAGACTTCCGGGTTAGAAAAGAGAGTTCAGCAAGAAGTAGATGAAGCCGCTGAATACGCTCTTTCCAGCCCTTGGCCGGCAGTGGATGAATTAATGGATGATGTTTATGTCTAGTTTTTTAAAGAGGAGGAGATGATGCCTGAGGTAACTTATGGGCAGGCCTTGAACGAGGCCTTGCGGGAAGAGATGAAGCGGGACGAGCGAGTGTTTGTTATGGGGGAGGATGTGGGTATTTACGGGGGCGCTTATGGAGTAACCAGGGGGCTTTATCGGGAATTCGGAGAGGAACGGGTTCGGGATACGGCTATCTCTGAGGCGGCCATTGCCGGGGCAGCGGCCGGGGCGGCCATGACAGGAATGAGACCGGTAGCGGAAATAATGTACATTGACTTCAGTACTATCGCTATGGACCAATTAGTTAATATTGCCGCCAAGAACCGCTATATGTTCGGCGGGAAGACCACTGTCCCCATGGTTATGAGGACTGAAGGAGGGACCGGAAGAGGGATTGCCGGGCACCATTCTCAGAGCCTGGAGTCCTGGTATGTGCATGTCCCCGGGCTTTATGTGGTGATGCCCTCTACTCCCTACGATGCCAAGGGATTGCTCAAAACTGCTATCCGTAACGATAACCCTATTATGTTCATTGAACATAAGATGCTCTACGGGACCAAGGGAGAGGTTCCCGAAGAAGAATATACCATTCCCTTAGGAAAGGCAGATATTAAGTTAGAGGGTAATGAGGTGACCGTAGTGGCCTATTCCCGCATGGCTCTTCTGGCCTTAGAGGCGGCCAAAGAATTAGAGAAGGAAGGGATCGGCATAGAGGTTATCGACCCTCGTTCTTTGAACCCCCTGGATATAGATACGATTCTTAGTTCCGTGAAAAAAACCGGCAAAATAGTTATCGTTTCCGAGGCCTGTAAGACCGGAGGAGTAGCCGGAGAAATCGCTACCCAGGTCATGGAAGGGGGTTTTGATTATCTGGATGCTCCCGTTGTCCGCCTGGCAGCGGCTGATGTCCCTATTCCCATGAGTCCGGTCCTGGAGGAAGCGGCTGTTCCCAGCGTGGAGAAAATTGTGGAAGCCGTAAAAGGGCTTCTGGGATAGACAAATTTACTTACCCGGAAGGCGCAGAAACGAACAGGTTTTTCAGCGACAAGCCCGCGGGATATAAGAAAATCCTGAAAATCAGGGCGGCACTTTGGTGACGCCCTGGTTTTCGGAAAAAGCGAGGCGTGTCTTTTGTGTTATTATGGGCAAAATATATACAGGCGCCAAGCCAATCCTTGACAAGTGATCTGGCCTATAGGGCAAAAGATAATAGAAAACCCAGCCAATACGAAACCCGTCTAGTAACCGTTCACGGGGTGGCGCGTCAACAGGTACTTCCCCCTTTCGTAAAGGGGGATTAAGGGGGATTTGAAATGCCATCGTGACACAGATGCCCGGAAATCCCCCCTAACCCCCCTTTTTGCAAAAAAGGGGGGGGCACATGAAGGCCGTGAACGGTTACCCGTCTATTAAGTGTTATGTGAAATAATTTAATATAATTGATCCTCTATTTGTCATCATCCGGCTTGACCGGATGATCCAGAAAAGAGATAAGGAATAAAAGCTGGATTACCCGATCAAGCATGCCCTCTGACTTAATCAGAGGGTCGGGTAATGACAAACTGGGCAAAACAATAATTAAAAAAACACATAACAATGCGCTCCAGCGAACGGCAAAAGACGCCGTCGCTGGGCTTTAGCGTTAGGATTGCAGAGATATGACAAGAAACTACTTTCTGAGCTGCAATTCAGATACTGATTACCACAGATACTCACTGATTAAATGTCTTTCTTTTTATCTTTATTTCCTTACCGATGGTAGTGTAGCCCTTTATGGGCGT
>CAZUTJ010000027.1:0-9552 GCA_964622875.1 uncultured bacterium | reverse complement strand
ATTTACTCATTCCTTCCCCCAACCGGATAAATCCGGTAAATCCAAAATCCAAATGCAAGAAAACTTTGCCACCACAGATTACACAGATTTTCACAGATTAAACCCTAACAAAAAGACTTTTTATCTTTACTATACTATTAAAAAAACTCAGTTAATCCTGTTCATTCTATCTGATTTTCTTTTAAATTTTCAAAATTCCATCTGGTGATAATCTGTGTAATCTGTGGTTATAAGATTTGTTATTTGTCATTTGGATTTTGTCATTTGATGTCTTCTACTTATCTTCACATCCTGTCCCATCCTGATACAGGCATGAAAGATGGCTATAAACTCCAACCGACCCAGCCACATGCCCAGGATCAGGGCCACCTTGCAGGCAAGAGGCATATCCGGGGCGGTGATCCCCAGCGATAATCCTACCGTTCCCATAGCCGAGGCAAACTCAAACATAGATTGACGCAGGGAAAAGCCGTGCCCTAAAAAAATGAGCACTCCCACGAGATAAGTGAGCAGATAAAGCCCGATGAACCCAACTACGGCCTGAATATGCTTATCCTTAACTTCCAACTTGTCTCCCCGCTTCCAGATAGCTCTCTGAATAAGCGCCGAGGGAGGATGAAACTGTTTTTTTATCCACCACCAAATAGATTTAATGATAATAGCGATACGGTAAAGCTTGATTCCCCCGGCTGTAGAACCCGTGCCTCCTCCCACAATCATCAAGATAATCAGGAGAAAGAGAGGAAATTCCCCCCAGTTGTAAAGGGTAGTCGTCGAGTAACCGGTTCCGGTAATGGCCGAGACCACCTGGAAGAATCCTTTTCGGAAGCTCTCCCCCCAGCCTCCTAAAAAGTCCCCCCACAAACTGAAGGCAACCAGGGGAGTAACTACCACGATTAAACAGCCTAATAGCCTGAGTTCCGTATCCTTAAAGCCCTTCCTTCCCCGATTGGAAAGGAGAACATGGTGAGTAGCAAAATTGGTCGTTCCCAAAAACATGAGCACGAGGCTGACTACCTCTATAGGAAAACTATTCCAGTAAGCAATGCTGGCTGAGCGAGTGGAGAACCCCCCGGTAGCCAAACCGGACATAGCATGACAAAGGACGTCAAAGAGACCCATCCCGGCTAAAAAATAAAGGCCCACCCCGACGACAAAATAGGCCAGATAAATTTTTATAATCATTCTGGCGGTATGCATTACATGAGGAACCAGATGGTCAGTTCGAGCCTCAGCCTCATAGATGCCGGGTCCCAAAGAGCCGACAATAGCCGAGAGCATAATTACCGCCAGGCCCGCTCCCCCGACAAACTGCATCAGGCTCCTCCAGAAGAGGAAGAGGGAAGGAATTTCCTCGGGATTGACCATGGTTAACCCCGTCGTGGTCCAGCCACTCATAGATTCGAAAATAGCACTTAAGGGGCTTAATATCTCAGCCAGGATAAAAGGGATAGCTCCCAGGCTCACGGCCACTATCCAGACGAAGGTAACGATGAGAGCGGCATCGGGGGTAGTCAGGGAGGGAGCCTCCCCCCGGGGACGGAAACCTCTCCAGAGACAGAACCCTCCCCCGATGGCGGCTAAAGAAGGAATAAGGAAGCTATTGATTAGATTAGCCTCTTCCGGATAAAAGAAGAGGCTAACTAAGGGAATAAGGAGAATTCCTCCCAATCCCATAATTAAGAGTCCCCCGTAGCTAAGAATGAGGGAATAGCGTTGGCGGAGAGGAGACATTACAAGTTGCTCCCTACGGTCGCAATTTGAATTGTAAATTGAAGATGGCAAATTTTAAATTGCAAATTGATTCTCCGGTCTATCCCATTAATCTTAAATTCGTTTGAAAACCAATAGCCATCCCTGAGGTAAACGATTTTCTTTTGAAGTAATCTGTGTAATCTGCCTGTTAATCTGTGTAATCAAGCATAGGAATTCCTATGCTTTAAATTATCCCCTGAAGAAGGGATCTTTTTTGGGCTGTAGTCAAGGCCAAAACCTTGTCTTTCATTTTCAGGGTAGTCTGACCACGCGGGAAAATTATATGGCTCTCTCGGATAACAGAAATAATCACACATTCCTGGGGCAAGCCTAGTTCCCCAATCTTCTGGCCCCGGGCAGGTGAATCTGCTCCCACCTCCGTCTCCACAATAACTACCTCGCCCTCCTCAAAGGTGAGGAGAGTAATCATATCCTTCAGGGAGACTTTCTCCTCCACTAAGGAAGAAATTATCTCGGTAGGACAGACAGTGCTGCTCACTCCCCCTAACCTCTGGAATAATTCCCGGTTCTGGGGATTACTCACCCGGGCAATCGTCCGGGGAACCCGGAAGTGATGATAGGCCAACTGGCAGGCAACTAAGTTGTCCTGATCTCGTCCGGTGAGAGCCACCAGAACATCAGCATTCTGCATCTCGGCATCAGCCAAAGTTTGCAAGTTAGTACCATCTCCATTAATGACTACAGCGCTAAGATCTTTGATGAGACAACCACATCTCCCCGATTCCTCCTCAACTATAGTTACCTGATGCTTATTGGAAAGAAGGGCCTGAGACAAAGAATACCCAATCCTCCCCCCTCCAATAATAACGACCTTCATTTTACCCCTCCCGGGAGATTTGATGGAGATGTTTCATCTTGTTCACAGCCAGGGCTCCCACCACCTCCGCTCCCGGCAAGAGCTTAGCCTCCAATTCCCTTAAAATTACCTTGCCCTCTATCCTGATCAGGCAGAGAGAGAAAATTCCCGATTTGACCAGCTTAGCAAGCCTCTGACCGGCTGGCTGGGTAAGCAGCTTAAACCGGACTATTTTAATATCACCCAGGCTGGCTAAAATCTCTATCTCCCGAGGAACCTTCACCATCTCCGCCAAGCGATAAGCCGCTAGAGTGGTAGCGGAAACCGGTTCTAAGTCATATTCCCGGTAAACATCCATTTTTCTGGGGTCTTTCACCCTCACCAGCGCCCGAGGGGTATGAAAAATTTTTTTAGCTATCTGGGCGGACATCAGATTAGAATTGTCATCGCCGGTAGCTATCACCAACACCTCCGCTCTTTCTATCTTAGCCTCCCGGAGAGTATTAATATCAGCTCCATCCCCCAGGATAGTTACCCCGCTAAATTGAGGATTAAGATATTTAAACCTCGCTTCATGGGAGTCAATGACTACTACATCGTGCCCTTCCTGAGAAAGAAGGCCGGCCAAAACCGAGCCCACCCGCCCACAGCCAACGATAATTATGTACATAGGTTAACCTACAGCCTGAATAACAGTTTAGTAATTTTAAATATTCAGTCAAGACCGTTTTAAATATCTCACGCCAAGGCGTAAAGATAAATATCTCACGCCAAGGCGCCAAGGCGCAAAAATATAAAGACAAAAGATGAGGACTTTTGATAAATTTTAGATCGGAGTTTGTATGAGACGGTATATTAAAAAAATAACTTTGCGCCTTGGCGCCTTTGCGTGAGGCAATGAAGTTAATTTTTTGGGGATTTTTATCTTACGACAGCGGTGTTCTACTAGAGTATTTACACAATTTAGCAGTTTAGCAATTTAACAATTTAGCAGTTTAACAATTTAGCTATCCTTAGCCATCTCAGCCAGCTTCCGGAAAGTAGTAGGCTCATTTACGGCTAAGTCGGACAACACCTTCCTGTTTAGACCAACATCAGCTCTATTAAGACCGTTTATGAACTTGCTGTAAGTAAGGTTATAGTCACGGACAGCAGCATTGATACGAGAGATCCATAAACCCCTAAAATCCCTCTTCCTTACCTTTCTGTCCCGAAAAGCATAGCTCCAACCCTTCTCCACTGCTTCTCGAGCCGTCCGATAAAGCCGACTTCTCCCCCCCCAGTAACCCTTAGCTTGCCTGATAAATCTTTTATGCCGTTTTCTAGCGGCAACATTACTCTTAACCCGGGGCATTTCTCTCTCCTATAAATTCAGTTTGACAGCTTGACAACTTAGCAATTTAGCAATTCAGCAGTTTAGCAGTTTAGCAGTTTAGCAGTTTAGCAGTTTAGCAGTTCTCAAGCATAAGGTATCAAAAGTCTAATCGCTCTCTTATCCGCTTTGCTAATAACACCCGCCTTCCTCAGTCCTCGCTTCCGCTTGGATGACTTTTTGGTCAGAATATGGCTGGCACAAGCCTTTCCTCTTTTAATCTTCCCCGATTTGGTTATCCCAAACCTCTTAGCTGCTCCTCGTCTAGTTTTCAGCTTAGGCACCTTCACTCTCCTCAGTTTAACAGTTTAGCAGTTTAGCAGTTTAACCGTATCCTGCCTAACTGTCATTTATTCGGGGCAAGGATCATACCCATACTCTTGCCTTCCATTCTAGCAGCCGTTTCCACCAGGCCCAAATCAGTTGTATCGTTGGCTAATCTATCTAAGAGTTTCTTTCCAATATCCAGATGAGCCATTTCCCGGCCCCTGAACATGATAGTAACTTTCGTCTTATCTCCGTTTTTCAAGAACCTTTGCGCCTGCCGCAACTTTACCTGATAGTCATGTTCCTCAATCTTCGGGCGCAGTTTTACCTCCTTAATTTCCGTAGTTTTCTGTTTTTTCTTAGCTTCCTTGGTCCGCTTACGCTGTTCATATCTATACTTACCGTAATCCATAATGCGGCATACCGAGGGACTTGCCTGGGGGGCAACCTCGACCAAATCCAGACCTTTCCCTTCAGCTAATTTAAGAGCTTCCTTCACCGGCATTATGCCTGCCTGGCTACCGTCATGTTCAATAACCCTTACCTCTCCTGCCTTAATCCGACTATTTATCCTGGTCTCCTTAGTTATTAGTCATCACCTCCCTTACTTGTCCGGATACATTATACAACCGTAACAGCGAATGTCAACAAAAATTTAAATCGCAAGGCAAAGTTAAAATTTATATAACTACTCAGGCATGGCCACAAAGACACCAAGACACCAAGATTAGAGAATAATTTTGTAACTATTCAGGTAGATAGGCTGAAGGCTGTTAGGTTCTACTTTGCTCTTTACCCTACGCTCTTTGCTCTTTAGCTTAAGTAGTTACTAAATTTCCTTGTTTACTTTTGTGCCTTTGTGCCTTGGTGGCAGAGTTAAAATTTATTGACAGCTATCTTTTTAGGTGGTAAAGTAACCACCTTCGTAGTTATACATGTGGATAGACAATTATTTATTACGCTACATATAGGAGGAATAAGATATGCCCACAACCAAATCAGCCAAGAAAAGACTAAAGACAGATAAAAAGAAACGGGCCCGGAACCTCCGGGTCAAGAAATCCCTGAAGGTACTGATTAAGGGCCTTAATCAAGACATCGGTCCAGGGAAGGAAGAGGGAGCTAAAGAGACCCTCCCCAAAGCCGGTTCGGCCTTAGACCGGGCCGCTTCCCAGGGCCTAATCCATAAGAATGCCGCCCGGCGGAAAAAATCCCGCCTGGCTAAGAAAGTAAATAAGTTAACATCTGCCTAAAAAGCTTCCTAGCCACAGAGAACACAGAGAAATACCTTAAAAACTTTTTTGGACGCAGATTTCCGCAGATAAATACAGATAATTTTTTAAAAAACAAAAACCTAAAGCATAAACCGCAAGATTTCACCAGATTTACACAGATAAGAATTAAAACTTAATCTTTTTATTTTTTTAATTCTTAAAATTTAATCTGGTGATAATCTGGGTAATCTGTGGTTATAGTTTTTTTTAATTTTTAAATCCTTAAATTCTGCGTTTATCTGCGTTCTATGTTTTCTTTTTCTTGTTCTGTGGTTGTTTTTATGCCCTCAAGCACAGAGCTTAATTACTAAAAGTTCGAGAATTAAACCCGGGGTTAGTTTCCCCGACTTAAATTGCCGGTCGGCTTCTAATAAAGAGTAGAAGTTCTCTTTCAATTCCGGGGGAGAGAATTTCTTTGCCTGAGAGACAAACTTCTTCCGAAAGAAAGGAAATATCCCCAGGGATTGACAAACCTCCAGCGCCGTTTCTCCTCGGGCTATTCGGCTCCCGGCTTCGGCAAGGCGTCTCATCTGCCAGGAAATGAGGCCGATTATCTCGGGAGCTTTTCTCCCCTCGGAAAAAATTTTACCCAATATTTTTAGAGCCTTATCTTTTTTTCTCTCGCTGATAGCTTCGGTAAGAGCGAAACTGCTTATTTCTCTTCCTTCCCCTACCAGGGCTCTCACCTCCTCCACCCCGACCTCCTCTTTGTCCCCGACATAGAGAAAGAGTTTAGTCAAATGATTGGTCAACTCCCTTAAGTTTCCACCTACCCTTTCCTTAAGCTCCAAAGCCGCCTGAAGAGTTATCTTTTTCCCCTCCTTCCTCGCCCGGTTCATAATCCAACTGCTGATATCTTTTTCCTTAACCGAATTAAAAGAAACTTCCTCACCTGATTTCATCAGGAATGTATAAAAACTCTCCCGCCGGTCAATTTTATCCATAAGAAGGATGAGGCAGGTAGAAGAAAGGGGTGATTGTCCATACCTTAGTATTTCCTTCTTATCGGAGGCTGCTAATTTTTCTCCTTCTCTGACCACTACTAATCTCTTCTCCGACATAAAGGGGAGAGTTGAAGCGGCCTCTACTATCCGGGCCCCACTATCCTCTTTTCCATAAAAGAGATGGTAGTTGAGGTCAACCGTCCCCGGCTCGAGGAGAAAATCCCTGAGCCTTTTCACAACCTCCCCTTTCAAGAACTCCTCCGGGCCAGAAAAAAGATAAAGGGGGCCTAGCCCCCCTTTATCAAGACTCAGTAATAATTGCTGATATTTCAATGGTAAAGGAATTTCCTTTTTTGGACGCAGATAAACGCAGATTTTTAGGATTAAAAAATAAATAATTATTATCTGTGTTAATCTTGCGAAAATCTGCGTCCTATTAATTTATAAAATTCTTACCAGAGGTCTATGGTCTGACAAAGAACTTCCCGGGCTAAATCCTTCAAGGCCTCATCCCGGGCTTGAGCCTCCGTCCCCGCTAAGGGCCCGGCGAGAAGATAGCGAGCATCTCCTTCTATAACCCTATCCTGCCAGACAATCTCCTCCGTCTTTAAATTTCTTAGGGTAAGTTTAGTCCTTATCCTCAGCCGATAGCCTTTTGCTCGGCCATCCCGGCCGTAAAAAAGAGTCTCCAGAGTATAATAAATAACTGCCCCCGAAAGCAAAAGATCCGCTTGGGCTTCTTCCATTACCTTTAAAGTTCCATCAAAAATGAACTCATCCCTCAGCGCTTCCGTTACCAAAACCCCCAGGCCATGTTCATAGGTCTTATTCTCTAAACCCTCCAGGGCAATCGTTCTTAAACCATCCCCCAAAAAGGGTCGCGGGCTATAGCAGCCGGCTAACAAAAACAAGAGGAGAGGAAATAAAGAACTAATTATCTTTTTCTGGCAATTCACCTAACCGCTCCTGAGAAAGTACCGCCCAATTACTTTCCGGATATTTATCCCTAACCGCCTGGTAATAGATGCTCGCTGCCCGAATGTGCCCTCCCCTCTCATAGAACCGAGCGATCCGATATAACCTCTCGGCCTTCCGCCCTCTCAGTAGCCTGATTTTCTCCTCTACCTCAGGGGTCAATTCGCTGTCCGGAAAGCGTTTTCGGAACTTCCGAAACTGCCTGAGGGCGGCAATAGTCATCGTCTGATCGTGAAGAGGGGAAAGTAATTGAGGAAGATAAGAGAGACCAATCCCGTAGTAGGCATTTTCTACCCAGGGGCTTCGAGGATGGTTCTCAATAACTTTCTGAAATTCGGAGATAGCCTCGGGGAAACGGCCCTGCCGGCGATAGCTTAGTCCTATTTTATACTGTGCCTCGGCAGCTCTTTCACCATGAGGGGCATTGCTTACCACCAGACGATACACCCGGGCCGCTTTTTCATAGTTACTTTCCCGGAAGACCCTCTTGAACCGGCTCTCTATCTTTTCGGCGAAGAGAAGATTACCCAGGTGGTGCTGACTCTCTACCACATCAGCAATCTTATCGCTGGCCGGATAGTTATCTATTACCTTTTGATATTCCTTAGCCGCTCGATAATATTTCCCCAGGGCCTCGTAGGAGGCCCCAATGGCATACTGGGAGCGGGGGGCATAGATACTCTCGGGATAGCTTCTAAGGAGTTTTCGGTGCTCGGCTAGCGATTTGTCGTATTCCCCCTTTTGAAAAAGCTCTTCGGCCCAGGCAAACTGTTCCCCCGGGCTCGGCTTCACCGCTCGCTTAGGGTGTACCCATCCTGCCTCTGGAGTCCAGGTCCAGACAGCATAACTGCTGGGAACCGGGAAAGAGATTAATCCTACTACCAGGGCAATACCCAAAAGGGCAATTTTTTTTACGGTTATCATTTATTCCCTCACTTCTTCTTATGACGATCCCGCTTCAGCCTCTTTCTTCTCTTGTGCTTAGCTATCTTGGCTCTCTTCTTCTTTTTTCCGGACGGCACCTTTTTCCCTCCCCTCCAAACCCGAGCAAGTCGGAATTACAAATGGCAAAATCCAAATACCAAATGAATCTGGTAAATCCAAATGTCAAATATCATTTTAGTCATTTGAGTTTTGTCATTTATTTGTCATTTGACATTTGTCATTCATTTTCTATCTCACCATATTTTCTTGCTAAAAAAGCAAGGATTTTATGAATAAGACATTAATGATAGCTTAACTCTACTGCTGCTGTCAAGGAAAAAATCGCAATTGTCCCTCTATTACTATTACCGGTATTTCACCTTCAGCAAACAGAGTCCCCGGGCCGGAAGGGTAGGACCAGCTTGCCGTCTATCCCTGGCTCTCAGAATCTTTTCCACCTCCTCGGCGGCTATTTTTCCTCTTCCTACCTCCACCAGCGTTCCGGCCATAATCCTGACCATATTATAAAGGAAACCGTCGGCTTCCATACTTAGGAGAACAAAAGTTTTCTCCGTTGATATCCTCAACCTCTTCATCTTCCGGGAGTAATCTTCCCGGCTCGCCCCCGCTCCCCGAAAAGAGGAAAAATCATGTCTTCCTACCAGAAATTTAGCCGCTCTTTTCATCGCCGTTATGTCTAAGGAATGAGGAAAGAAATAGGCATATTTTCCGGAGAAAGGAGAAGGAAGGGGAGAATTCAGAATAGTATAACAATATATTTTGGACTTAGCCTGATAGCGAGCATGAAAATCATCCGGGACCAAAGCGGCATGTCGGGCAACGATATCCCCGGGCAACAAACTATTCAGGGCCGCCTTCAGATTCTTAAGGGGGAGATAACTTTGCGTCTTGAAGTTAGCTACCTGCCCCCGGGCATGAACTCCGGCATCGGTCCGGCCGGCTCCGATAAGATTTACTTTCTCCTGAAGAATCCCGGCCAAAGTTTCCTCTATTACTCCCTGGATGGTAGTCATCTGAGGCTGCCTCTGCCAGCCATGATAATTCTCACCGTCGTACTCAAGAGTAAGTTTGATATTTCGGGCTTTCAATCTTTTACTCCCTAAACCGGATAAATCCGGTAAATCCAAAATCCAAATGTCAAATACCAAATAAATCACTAACCCAATGCATCAAACTTCATTTCAGTCATTTGTCATTTATTTG